>JAKFWE010000284.1 GCA_021732895.1 Allobosea sp.
GAGGCGGCCCGTTTCGTGCACTGGGGCGCGACCAGCCAGGACGTCATCGACAGCGGCCGCTAGCTACAGGGGGCTGCGGTCGTCGCGCTGCTGCGCCGGCGGCTGGAGCGCCTCGCGGCGGCGCTGGCCGACCTCGCCGACCGCCATCGCCGGACGGTGATGCCTGGCCGGACTTTCCTTCAGCAGGCGGTGCCGGTCACCTTCGGCCTGAAGGCGGCGCATTGGCTCGGCGGCGTGGTCGAGAGCCACGCGGCGCTCGCCGACCACGCCCGCCCGCGCCTGACGCTGGCGGGCGCCGCCGGCACGCTGGCGAGCCTCGGCGGCGAAGGCATGGCGCTCGCCCGCGCCATGGCCGCCACGGCGCCCTTCGACGGCTTGCAGACGGATGGATCGCACGCCATGCGCGGCCGCGTCGGCCGGTTCGCGGCGGAGCTCGCCGTGACCGCGACGATGCTCGGCAAGATCGCGCGCGACGTCTCGCTGATGATGCAGACCGAGATCGGCGAGGCCTTCGAGCCGTCCGCGCCGGGCAAGGGCGGCTCCTCGACCATGCCGCACAAGCGCAACCCGGTGCTCTGCACCGCCATCCTCGCCTGCGCCATGCGCGCGCCGAACCTGGCCGCGACGCTGATCGGAAGCGGCCTGCACGAGCACGAGCGCGCCGTCGGCGGCTGGCACGCCGAATGGGAGCCGCTCTTCGAACTGCTGCGCCTGACCGGGGCGGCGCTGAACCACGCCGTGACCCTCGTCGAGGGGCTGGAGATCGACGCTGCGCGGATGCGCGCCAATCTCGATCTGACGCAGGGGCTGGTTATGGCGGAAAGGGCCGCCTTCGCGCTGGCGGCCACGCTCGGCAAGGCGCAGGCCCATCACCGCATCGAGGCGGCGACGAAAGCCGCCATCGCCCAGCGGCGCCCGCTCCGCGATGTCCTGGCCGACGATCCGGCGATCGCGAACCGCCTCGACATGGCCGCCCTCGACGCGATCTTCGACCCGGCCGGTTATCTCGGTGGCGCGGGCGCGTTGATCGACGCCGCGCTCGCCCGCGGCCGCGCGCAGTTCTCCGCATGCTGACGCTCAGCGCCGAGGAACGCGAGATTGCGTCCGGCGCGCGCGGCGAAGGCACGGGCATGGCGCTGCGCATCGTCGCCGAGACCGCCCGGCTGATGGGCGCGCCAAGGCTGATCCCGGTCGCCTCCGCCCATATCGACGGCGCGCTCTATCACGGCGATTCCGGCACGCTCTTCGCCGAAAAACTGGTCGAGGGCGGCGCGCGGGTCGCGGTGCGCGCGACGCTGAACGTCGGGACGCTGACGCCGGCCGGCTGCGCGAAAATTCGTCTGCCCGCTCATGAGCGTGACATGGCGGGGCGAATGATGCGCGCCTATGAGGCGATGGGCTGCGAACCGACCTGGACCTGCGCGCCCTATCAGGCCGGCCACCGTCCCGCGCCGGGCAGCGACGTCGCCTGGGGCGAATCCAACGCCGTCGTCTTCTGCAATTCGGTGCTGGGCGCGCGCACCAACCGCTATGGCGACTTTCTCGACATCGCCTGCGCGATCATCGGCCGCGCGCCCGATTACGGCCTCCACCGGTCGGAAAACCGGGTCGCGACGCTGCTGATCGACGCCGGCGGATTGTCGCCCGCCCTGCGCGCGTCGGACGTGTTCTATCCGGTGCTGGGCGCGATCCTCGGCCGCGCGGCGGGAAACGCCGTCGCGGTGATCGACGGGCTGCGGGGCTGCACCAGCGAGGACCGGCTGAAGGCGCTGGGCGCCTCGGCGGCGTCCGCCGGCGGCGTCGGCCTGTTCCATGTCGCCGGCGTCACGCCCGAAGCGCCCGACGCTGCGACGGCGCTCGGCCATGTCGCGCCCCGCGAGACGCTCGTGCTGACCCCGGACATGGTGCAGGACGCGCTGGCGCGGCTCTCGACCGCCGGGCCGACGGAGCGCATCGACGCCGTCGCCATCGGCTCGCCGCATCTCTCGCTGGCCGAAATCGACGAGGTCGAGCGCCGCCTCGACGGGCGCCGGCTGAGCGCGCCGCTCTATGCCAACACCGGCCGCCATGTCGCCGGGCCGCTGGCGCAGGGCGGCCGCCGCGCCGCGCTCGAGGCGCAAGGCGTCATCTTCGTCATCGACACCTGCGTCGTCGTGGGCCCGATCATGCCGGAGATCGAAGGCGCTGTGCTGATGACCAATTCCGGCAAGTTCGCCCATTACGCGCCGGGCAACACCGGCTACGCCGTCACCTACGGCTCGCTCGCCGAATGCGTCGAGAGCGCGGTCGCCGGCCGGCTGGTGCGGGAGCCGCGCGCATGGTCCTGAACGCCGAGATCCTGATTCCAGGCGAGCCCGCGTCGGGCCGATGCCTCGCGCTCGATGCGCCGATCAGCTTCTGGGGCGGGGTCGATCCGCGCAGCGGCGCGATCATCGACGCGCGCCATCCCCAGCGCGGCGAAAGCGTCGCGGGAACCGTGCTGGCGCTGCCGGGCACGATCGGCTCCTCCTCGGCCTCGGCCGTGCTGCTCGAACTGGTCCATGCCGGCAGGGCCCCCGCCGCGCTGCTGCTCGACGAACCCGACGCCATCCTGCTTCTCGGTCTGATCGTCGCGCGCGAGATGGGCTGGCCGACGCCACCCGCCCTGCGCCTGCCGGCCGCGCGCCAGGCCGCTCTCGGAGGTCGCCGGCTTCTGATATCCGTGACCGGCGAGATCACGCCGGACCAGCCTTGAGGAGACCAGACGCGATGCCGATCGAGACCATCGGGGGCGAGCCCTTCAACATTCAGATCGACGGGCCTGCCGACGCGCCCGTGCTGCTGCTGTCGAATTCGCTCGGCACCAATCTGACGATGTGGGACCCGCAGATCCCGGCATGGTCGCGGCGGTTCCGGGTCCTGCGCTACGATTCGCGCGGCCACGGCCAGTCGACCGCGCCCGACCGCGCCTATTCGATCGCCGAACTTGGCGCCGACGCCATCGCCATCCTCGACCATCTCGGCGTCGAGACCGCCCACTGGTGCGGCCTCTCCAAGGGCGGCATGGTCGGCCAGTGGCTGGCCACCCATGCCCGCAAGCGCCTCGGTCGCGTCGTGCTCGCCAACACCGGCGCGCTGATGGGGCCGCCGGAGCTCTGGAACGGCCGCATCCGCAACGTCCGCGAGAACGGCATGGCCGGCCTCGTCCAGCCGACGCTGGAGCGCTGGTTCAGCCCGGCCTTCCGCGAGCGCGACGCGGCCACGGTGGCGAAGGTCAGCGCGATGCTGGCGACGACGCCGCCGCAGGGCTACGCCGGCTGCTGCGCCGCGATCCGCGACATGGACCAGCGCGAGGCGATCCGCTCCGTCGCCAACCCCGTGCTCGTCATCATCGGCAAGCTCGACCCGGCGACGCCGCCGGCCGCCGGCCACCTGATCGCGTCTGCGATCCCCGGCGCGAGAACGGTCGAGCTCGACGCCGCCCATCTCTCCAATCTCGAGCAGCCCGAGGCCTTCACCGGGGTCGTGCTCGACTTCCTGACCGCCTGAGGAGCCGAACCATGGACGAGAAAGCCCGCTACGACGCCGGCATGAAGACCCGCCGCGCCGTGCTCGGCGACGCCTATGTCGACAGGGCCGGCGCCGGCGTCACCGATTTCAACCGTGACTTCCAGGCCTTCATCACGCGTGGCGCCTGGAACGACATCTGGAACCGGCCGGGCCTCGACCGGCGCTCGCGCTCGATCGTCGTGATCTCGATCGCGGCGGCGCTCGGGGCCTGGGGCGAGTTCCGCATTCATGTCCGCGGCGCGCTCAACAACGGCCTGTCGCGCGACGAGATCAAGGAGGTGCTGATGCAGGCGGCGATCTACGCCGGCGTGCCGGCCGCCAACCACGCCTTCAAGGAGGCGGCCAGCGTCTTCGCCGAGATCGACGCCGAAAAGGCCTGAGCCTCGAACCTTCAGGCCGTCTCGAAGCGCCGGTCGCGATAGATCAGCCCGTCGCCGCGCCCCGCCCCGCCGAGGCCGACGACCTCGCCGACCACGATGCGGTGCGTCGCGGCCTCGTGGATCGCGGTAAGCCGGCAGTCGAACGCGACCAGCGCGCCGGCCAGAACCGGCGCGCCAGTGGCGAGCGTGGTCCAGCCGGGCGCGGCGAAACGCGCCTCTCCGTCCAGGCCCCGGCGGCCGGCGAAAAGCTGCGCCATCTCCTCGAAGCCGCCGGGCAGGGTGTTGACGCAGAACACGCCGCTGGCCCGGATGGCGGCCAGCGTGCGGCTGCCGGCCTCGACGCAGACCAGCACCATCGGCGGCTCGTCGGAGACCGAGGCGACGGCCGTCGCGGTCAGGCCGGCCGGACCCGTCGTGGTGACGATGTGCACGGCGCTCGCCACCCTCGCCATCGCGTCGCGAAATGTTTGCGCGGCGGGCGGGAGAACGGGGGACCGCTCGGCTTCGACGATCTTGTTCATTGCTCTCGATTGCGGGACATGGCCGGGACTGTCGATGTAGAGAGTGAACGGCTGCAAGGCCAGACGGAACCCTGCCCTTCACCCGAAAAGTCGAGAGGCTTCTGATATATCAGAGATGTCTTCCGACCGGTTCTCATCCTCGTCCGAGCGTCGCCACCAGCCCGGCGCGCAGATGCGCCATCAGCGCGTCGCTCGCCGCCATCGCGGCGTCCGGATCGGCGCCCGCCAGCGCTTGGGCGAAGGCGACGTGATGGGTCGCGGCCGGCACGAGATCGTCCTGGCGCTCGAAATGATACCAGGCGCGGCGGATCAGCGCCTGCAACGGCTCGACCGCCCGCGTCGCATAAGGACTGCGCGCCGCCAGCGCGACCGCGGCGTCGAGTTCCTTGTCGAGCCGCATATAGGCGCCGGCATCGCCTGAATCGGCCGCGGCGCGCATGGCTCGCGCCGTCTCGACGATGGCGATGCGTTCGGCCGGCCCCGCCCTTCTGGCCGCCTCGCCGGCGATCAGCCGCTCCAGCGCCTCGCGCGCATCGAGCGCCGCCAGGATGTCGATGGCGTTGATGTCGGCGACGACGACGCCCTTGCGCGGCAGGATCGCGACCAGCCCCTGCTGCGCCAGCCGGATCAGCGCCTCGCGCACCGGCGTGCGGCCGACGCCGACGGCGTCGATCAGCTGGGCTTCGGTCAGCGCCGCGCCCGGCCGCAGCGACAGGGTGACGATCGCTTCCTCGAGCCGGCGATAGGCGATCTCGGACAGGCTTCCGGCGGGCGCCAACGGAGCCGCGTCGTTGGCCGGCCGGACATTGAAGCTGGCGCTGCCGCTCACGTTCGGGCTCCGTCCGGATCGCCGGCGATTGACGCCGCGCTCCGCGTTGATATATCACAGGGCTCGAAAAGGATCCGAGCTGGCGCAGGGGCAATCTGCAAGCGGACCGGGCCGGCGCGCAAGGAGCATCTCGCCATGAGCCACTGGACCGGCGTCCTGCCTGCAGTCACCACCAAATTCACGCCCGACGATCGCCTCGACGCCGCCGAGATGGAACGCTGCTTCGCCTTCCAGATCGAGGCGGGCGTGCATGGGCTGATCGTCTGCGGTTCGCTCGGCGAGGCCTCGACGCTGGAGCCCGACGAGAAGATCGAGGTCTTGAAGATCGCGCTGCGCGTCGCCGCCGGCAAGGTTCCGGTGCTGCTGACCGTATCGCAGGGCTCGACCCGCGCCTCCTGCCGGCTCGCCGAGGCGGGCGCCGCCGCGGGAGCCGCGGGCTTCATGGTGCTGCCGGGCCTGCCCTACAGATCCGAGCCGCACGAGACCGCCGCGCATTTCCGCGCGGTCGCGAAGGCCGGCGGACTGCCCGTGATGATCTACAACAACCCGCCCGCCTACGGAGTCGACATCACGCCGGCGATGCTGGCCGAGCTCGGCGACGAGCCACTTTTCACCGCGATCAAGGAATCCTCCGACGACATCCGCCGCATCACCGCGATCAGGACGCTCTGCGGCGACCGCTTCAAGGTGCTGACCGGCGTCGACAATCTGGCGCTGGAAAGCCTGGCCATGGGCGCCGACGGCTGGGTCGCCGGGCTCGTCGTTGCCTATCCGCGCGAGACGGTGGCGATCTACGAGCTGGCGAGGCAGGGCCGCATGACTGATGCGATCGCCATCTATCGCTGGTTCCGCCCGCTGCTCGACCTCGACGTCTCGGCGCGGCTGGTGCAGAACATCAAGCTCGTGGAGGCGCTGGTGATCGGCTCCAATGATCGCTGCCGCGCGCCGCGCCTCGCGCTTTCGGGCTCCGAGCGCGCTCGCCTGACCGCGATCGTCGAGGCGGCGGAAGCCTCGCGGCCGACGCTGCCATCGTTCTGACAACCGGGAGGCCGCATGGCTTTCGCCTGCACGATCCCCGCCATCCCGACGCTCCAGCAGGACGACGAGACCGTCCGCATCACGCGCTGGGATTTCGAGCCCGGCGCCGTGACGGGCTGGCACAGCCATGGCTGGCCCTATTTCGTGGTGATGCTGGAAGCCGGCACGCTGCGCGTCCATGACGGCGGGAGCGAGACCGACGTGCCGCTGGACCGGGGCCAGGCCTATATGCGGCCGGCCGGAATCGAGCACGACGTCATGAACGGCTCGCCCCACCCGATCGCCTTCGTCGAGATCGAGGTCAAGCAGCCCTCGGCGCTGAAGACGCTTTCGCCGCCATGAAGATCCGGCCATGAAGGTCGCGGTCGTCGGCGCGGGCATCGTCGGGGCGGCGGTGGCCCACGCCCTGCTCGACGACGGCCACGAGGTGCTGATCCTCGACAGGGAGGAGCCGGCTTTCGGCCCCTCGCGCGGCAACGCCGGCTGGATCGCCCATACCGACATCCTGCCGATCGCCAGCCCAAAGATCCTGCGTCGGGTCCCGAAATTCCTGACCGATCCGCTCGGCCCTCTCGCCATCCGCCCGGCCTATCTGCCGCGCCTGCTGCCCTGGCTGACGCGCTTCGTGCTGGCGGCGCGCCCAGCAGCCTATGAGCGCTCGATCAGGGCGCTCGCCGCCTTGCAGCAACGCGCGCTGCCGGCCTGGCTGGCGCGGGCCGAGCGCGCCGGGCTTCGGCGCCACATCCATCGCCGTGGCGGGCTCTACGCCTTCACCGACGCGGCGACGCTGGCGGAAGCCGGCAGGGTCGCGAAGCGGCAGGCGGAATTCGGCATCAGGGTCGAGCTGATCGGCCCGGACGAGCTGCGCCAGCTCGAGCCGGCGCTGACGGGCGGGTTCGCCGGCGCGAGCTTCCACCCCGACGCAGCCCATGTCGGCGACCCGCTCGACCTGACGCTGGCGCTGTTCTCGGCGGCGCTGGCGCGCGGCGCGGTTTTCGAGAAAGCCGAGGTTGCCAACATCTCGACGGCTGAGCGCCCCGCCCTGATCGGCCCCGACGGCTGGCAGCGCGTCGTCGATCGCGCCGTGATCGCGGCCGGGGCCTGGTCGAAGCCGCTGGCGGCGGCGCTGGGAGACGCCGTCCCGCTCGACACCGAGCGCGGCTACAATGTCAGCTTTCGCGGATTCACCGGCCTGACCTCGCGCCCGGTCGGCTTCGAGGGCCATGGCTTCGTCATGACGCCGCTCGACACGGGCCTGCGCATCGGCGGCGCGGTCGAATTCGGTGGGCTGAAGGCCGCCCCCAACCACGCCCGGACCCGCGCGCTCTACGACAAGGCCGCGACGCTGGTCGATGGCTTGCCGGGCTTCGACAGCGGCCGGCTCTGGATGGGGTTCCGCCCGTCGCTGCCCGATTCCCTGCCTGTCATCGGCACGGCCAGCCGCAACCCCCACGTCCTCTACGCCTTCGGCCACGGTCACTACGGCATGACGCAATCGACCGCGACCGCTGAACTCGTCGCCGACCTGATCGCGCGGCGCGAGCCGGCGATCGACCTGGCCCCCTTCAGCCCGCGCCGCTTCTGACTCAAAATCCCA
The DNA here is from genome assembly GCA_021732895.1 of Allobosea sp. Classification (GTDB taxonomy): domain Bacteria; phylum Pseudomonadota; class Alphaproteobacteria; order Rhizobiales; family Beijerinckiaceae; genus Allobosea. Next base: position 7,915 of record JAKFWE010000284.1, read on the forward strand.
ACCGACCGAGCCAAGCCCATGACGACACACACCTTCTTCTGCGTCGATGGCCATACCTGCGGCAATCCGGTGCGCATGGTCGCGGGCGGCGCGCCGGCGCTCAGGGGCGCGACCATGGTCGAGAAGCGCGCCCATTTCCTCCGCGAATACGACTGGATCCGCACCGGGCTGATGTTCGAGCCGCGCGGCCACGACATGATGTCGGGCTCGATCCTCTATCCGCCGACGCAGCCCGACGCCGACATCGCCTTCCTCTTCATCGAGACCTCCGGCTGCCTGCCGATGTGCGGCCATGGCACGATCGGCACGGTGACGATGGCGCTGGAGCGCGGGCTGGTGACGCCGCGCGAAGAGGGCGTGCTGAGGATCGACACGGCCGCTGGCCTCGTCACCGCGACCTATGTACGCAACGGGCCTTACGTCGACAGCGTCCGCATCACCAACATCGCGAGCTATCTCCACGCCACCGGACTGACGGCTGAAGTCGAGGGGTTGGGCGCGGTCACGGTCGACGTCGCCTATGGCGGCAATTTCTACGCGATCGTCGATCCGCAGAAAGCTATCGCCGACATCGCCGATGTGAACCCCTCCGACCTGCTGCGCTGGAGCCCGAAACTGCGCGCCGCGCTGAACGCCAGGTTTGAATTCGTCCACCCGGAAAACGCCGCCATCAACGGCCTCAGCCATATCCTCTGGACCGGCGCTCCGACCAAATCCGAGGCTCACGCCCGCAACGCGGTGTTCTACGGCGACAAGGCGCTCGACCGCTCGCCCTGCGGCACCGGCACCTCCGCGCGCATGGCGCAATGGGCGGCGCGGGGGAAACTCCGGGTCGGCGACGACTTCGTCCACGAGAGCATCATCGGCACGCTGTTTCGCGGCCGCGTCGAGGCGGTCGCCAAAGTCGGCCCGCACGACGCGATCATCCCCTCGATCGAGGGCTGGGCCCGGATGACCGGCTACAACACCATCTTCATCGACGACCGCGACCCGCTGGCGCACGGCTTCACGGTGGCGGACCGTTAGGACGCTTTCACTGAAGCCACTCGAATTCGGCGGTTCGCAACCAGAATTGACAACAGACAATTTCCAATTTACATATATTCATGATCGACATTGCCACGTCATCAATTGTCAGCGCCTGGACCTTTTCCGCCGGAAAGCCCGCGTGATACGGAACTTCAAGAGTAAGCCGTTGAAAAAGCTGTTCGATCAGGGCGATGGGCGCGGACTGCCCGTCGATCAGATCGCGAGAATCGAAAACCGGCTGGCGACCTTGGATGCAGCGACGCGTCCCGAGGACATGAACATTGCCGGATACGGCTTCCACCCGCTGGCGGGGCCTTTGAAAGGGTTCTTCGCCATCAAGGTCACTGGCAACTGGCGGATCATCTTCCGCTTCGAGGGCCAGGACGCCGTCGATGTAGACCACATCGATCACCACTAGAAGGTCACGACGATATGCCGATGAAGCACCCCCCTCATCCGGGAAGAATCGTCAGGGACGATTGTCTCCCGGAACTCGGACTGACCGTAGGCAAGGCCGCCGAGCGGCTCGGCGTCAGCCGCCAGACCCTCGACAAGATCGTCAATGGGCGCAGCGGCATCACGTCCGACATGGCGATCCGTTTCGAGAAGGTCTTCGGCTCGACGGCCGAGACCTGGCTTCGCATGCAGCTCGCCTTCGATCTGGCGCAGGCGCGCCAGCGCGAGGCTGAGATTGTATCGACCCTTCGCATGGACGCGGCCTGATTTCTGCTCTGCACAGGCTGCAATCATCTTGCGTCAAATCGCCTCCGGGCGGCGAAGTCGGTTGCCCAATCGTGAGGCAGATGGCGGCAGATTGCTTTTGACAGAAAGATGGCGCCCGGCGATTGTCGGGATCGCAAGTGCTTGATAGCTCTGCATGGTGATCGCATCCCGCATGCGTCGGCGTCATGCCGGCGGAGAGAACGGGGAGCGGAAACGAGGGGTCGGCGTCGATAATGGAAGCGTTTCTCCAGCAGCTCATCAACGGGCTGACCCTCGGTTCGATCTACGGCCTCATCGCCATCGGCTACACGATGGTCTTCGGCATCATCGGCATGGTGAATTTCGCCCATGGCGACGTCTTCATGCTCTCGGCCTTCGTCGCGCTGATCTTCTTCATGCTGATCGGCGCCGCGCTCGGGGCCGGCATGATCGTCGTTTCGCTGTTCATCGTCCTCGTGCTGTCCATGGCCGTGACCGGCTTGTGGAGCTGGACGATCGAACGCGTCGCCTACCGGCCGCTGCGCGGCTCCTTCCGGCTCGCGCCGCTGATCTCGGCGATCGGCATGTCGATCTTCCTGATGAACTTCGTCCAGGTGGTGCAGGGCCCGCGCAACAAATCGACGCCGCCGATGCTCAACAACTCGATCACACTGATCGACAGCGCGTCCTATCCGGTGACGATCTCCTACAAGCAGATCGTGATCATCCTGACGACGGTCGTGCTGCTCGCCGCGTTCTGGTGGATCGTGCAGAAGACGCCGCTCGGCCGTTCGCAGCGCGCCTGCGAGCAGGACCGGAAGATGGCCGCGCTGCTCGGCGTCGACGTCGACCGCACGATCTCGATCACCTTCGTCATGGGCGCGGCGCTCGCGGCGGTGGCCGGCGTGATGTATCTCGTGCTCTACGGCGTGGTCAGTTTCAGCGACGGTTTCATTCCAGGCGTCAAGGCCTTCACGGCGGCCGTTCTAGGCGGCATCGGCTCGCTGCCCGGCGCGGTCATCGGCGGCCTGCTGATCGGCCTGATCGAGGTGATGTGGTCGGCCTATTTCAGCATCGACTACAAGGACGTCGCGGCTTTCGCGATCCTCGCCGTGGTGCTGGTCTTCATGCCGTCGGGCATTCTCGGCCGGCCCGAAGTCGAGAAGGTCTGACGCGGATGGCGCTCGCCCGACAGACGCCGGCGCCGCGCGAGAGCGCGCTCACGGCAGCGCTGAAGGAGGCCGCCTTCGCCGCGCTCATCACGCTCGGCATGTGCATCCCGATCATCGCCTGGGGCACGCGCCAGAACCTCGACAACGTGCTGGTGCTCGATGCGCGCTGGGGCGCCGTCGCCTGGGCGGTGGCCATCGTCTTCGCCGGGCGCTTCGCAGTCGCGCTGCGCCAGCGCACGAAGACCGTCGGCAAGCCGGCCATGCGCCTGCTGCCCCATGGCGCGATCGGCTTCTTCCAGCGCAATTCGCGCGCCTTCTCGGCGCTGGGGCTGGGCTTCCTCGTCACCTTCCCGATCATCGCGATCACGCTGACCGGCTGGGGCGGGGCGCTCAAGTGGATCGACAATTTCGGCGTCCAGATCCTGATCTACGTGATGCTCGGCTGGGGCCTGAACATCGTCGTCGGGCTCGCCGGCCTGCTCGATCTCGGCTATGTCGCCTTCTACGCGGTCGGCGCCTATTCCTACGCGCTGCTGGCCAAGAATTTCGGCCTCTCCTTCTGGGTCCTGCTGCCGCTGGCGGGCATCCTGGCCGCGTTCTGGGGCATCCTGCTCGGCTTCCCGGTGCTGCGGCTGCGCGGCGACTATCTCGCCATCGTGACGCTCGCCTTCGGCGAGATCATCCGGCTCGTCCTGATCAACTGGATCGACTTCTCCGGCGGCTACGCCGGCATTTCGGGCATCCCGCGGCCGACCTTCTTCGGCATTCCCTTCAACGCCAGCGACACCGGCTTCGCCGCGCGCTTCGGTCTCGAATTCTCGCCGCTCTACCGCACCATCTTCCTCTACTACGTCATCCTTGCGCTGGCGCTGCTGACGGCCTTCGTGACGCTCAGGCTGCGCCGCCTGCCGGTCGGGCGCGCCTGGGAGGCCCTGCGCGAGGACGAGATCGCCTGCCGCTCGCTCGGCATCAACACCACCAACACCAAGCTCACCGCCTTCTCGATCGGGGCGATGTTCGGCGGCTTCGCCGGCTCCTTCTTCGCCGCTCGGCAGGGCTTCATCAGCCCGGAATCCTTCGTCTTCATGGAATCGGCGGTCATTCTCGCCATCGTCGTGCTCGGCGGCATGGGCTCGCTCTGGGGCTGCGCCATCGCCGCAATCGCCATGGTCGGCGGCACCGAACTCCTGCGCGAACTGGACTGGATGAAGCAGGTCTTCGGTTCCGACTTCGATCCGGCCCAGTACCGCATGCTGATCTTCGGCTTCGCCATGGTGGTGATCATGATCTGGAAGCCGCGCGGCCTGATCTCGACGCGCGAGCCGACCGCCTTCCTGAAGGAGAAGAAGGCGATCTCGTCCGACATGGTCCAGGAAGGTCACGGCTGATGGAAAGCCGGCCGCCCCTGCTCAGGATCGAGCACCTGACGATGCGCTTCGGCGGCCTCGTCGCCGTCAACGATCTCTCCTTCGAGGCGCGCGCCGGCGAGATCACGGCGCTGATCGGCCCCAACTGCGCTGGCAAGACCACGGTGTTCAACTGCATCACCGGCTTCTACAAGCCGACCGAGGGCATGATGACGCTGACGCATGCCGGGGGCGCGGGCTTCCTGCTGGAGCGCATGCCGGATTTTCGCATCGCCTGGAAGGCGAAGGTCGCGCGCACCTTCCAGAACATCCGGCTGTTCGGCGGCATGACCGTGCTGGAGAACCTGCTGGTCGCGCAGCACAACCCGCTGATGATCGCCTCCGGCTACACCTTCCTCGGCGTCCTCGGGATCGGCGGCTACAAGGCCCGCGAGAAGGAGGCGATCGACAAGGCGCGCTTCTGGCTGGAGAAGATCGACCTGATCGAGCGCGCCGACGATCCCGCCGCCGATCTGCCCTATGGCGACCAGCGCCGGCTCGAGATCGCACGCGCGATGTGCACCGATCCGGTGCTGCTGTGTCTGGACGAGCCCGCCGCAGGCCTCAATCCGCGCGAGAGCGCCGACCTGAACCAGTTGCTGCTCTCGATCCGCCGGGATCTCGGCACCGCGCTGCTGCTGATCGAGCACGACATGTCCGTGGTGATGCAGATTTCCGACCATGTCGTCGTGCTCGACTACGGCACCAGGATCGCCGACGGGACGCCGGCCGCGATCCAGGCCGATCCGAAGGTGATCGCGGCCTATCTCGGCGTCGATGACGACGAGGTCGCCGCCGTCGAAGCGGAGGTCGGAATCGCGTGACCGAGGCCGCCCCGCTCCTCGCCGTCCGCGGCGTCAAGACCTATTACGGCAAGATCATCGCGCTCAAGGGCGTCGATATCGACGTCCGGCAGGGCGAGATCGTGACCATGATCGGGGCCAACGGCGCCGGCAAGTCGACCCTGATGATGACGATCTTCGGCAATCCGCAGGCGCGCGAGGGCGCCATCACCTATGACGGGCGCGACATCACCCGCCTGCCGAGCCACGAGATCGCCCGCCTCGGCATCGCCCAGTCGCCCGAAGGGCGCCGCATCTTCCCGCGCATGACCGTGTTCGAGAACCTGCAGATGGGCGCCTCGCTGTGCGACCCGGCGCATTTCGACGGGGATCTGGAGAAGATCTGCACGCTGTTTCCGCGCATTCGCGAGCGCCTCCAGCAGCGCGGCGGCACGCTCTCGGGCGGCGAGCAGCAGATGGTGGCGATCGCGCGCGCGCTCATGGCGCGTCCGAAGCTGCTGCTGCTCGACGAGCCCTCGCTCGGCCTCGCGCCGCTGATCGTGAAGCAGATCTTCGACGCGATCCGCGAACTGAACCGCAACGAGGGCCTCACCGTCTTCCTGGTGGAGCAGAACGCCTTCCACGCGCTCAAGCTCGCCCATCGTGGCTATGTCATGGTCAACGGACTGGTGACGCTGAGCGGCGCCGGGCACGAACTCCTCGCCAACCCGCAGGTGCAGGCCGCCTATCTCGAAGGCGGGCGGCATTAGGACCAGCGTCCAGGGATCGACGTCGATGCAAGGCATCCTCTACGAAGAAAAGACCATCTGGCTGTTCCTGCTCGTCACCGTGGTGATGGGCGGCTGGGCCGCCTGGATGACCGGCCGCGCGGTGGCGGTGACCTGGCGGCCGCTGATGCAGCTCGCGCTCTACGTGCTGATGCTGGGGCTGGTGCTGCGCTTCATCCATTTCGCCCTGTTCCAGGGCACGCTGCTGTCGCTGCGCTTCTTCATCGTCGACACCGTCGTCCTGGTGATCTTCGCCCTGGCCGGCTGGCGCCACACCCGCTCGCACCAGATGACGACGCAGTACCGCTTGCTCTACGAGCGCTCCGGCCCCTTCGGCTGGAAGCCGCGCGGGAGCGCCTGAAACGACGTCGAAAGGCGAGAAAATCCACCGCGCTTGCCGCGTGACACGCTGCCGAAAAAGCGCAAGACTGCGCTCCACGGCGGCGCCGCGCGCCGAGACGGGCCCGGCGAGCCGGTCCCGTTTGAAAGTCTCACAGGGGAGTCAGTCGAGATGAAGAAACTGCTTTTGGGCGGCATCGCGCTCAGCGCCATGCTTGCCTTTTCCGGCGTCGCCAACGCGCAGATCAAGATCGGCGTCGCCGGTCCGATCACCGGACCCAACGCCGCCTTCGGCGCCCAGCTCAAGAACGGGGCCGAGCAGGCCGCCGCCGACATCAACGCGGCGGGCGGCATCAACGGCCAGAAGATCGAAATCGTGCTCGGCGACGACGTCTCCGATCCCAAGCAGGGCGTCTCGATCGCCAACAAGTTCGTCGGCGACGGCGTCAAGCTCGTGATCGGCCACTTCAACTCCGGCGTCACCATGCCGGCGTCCGAAGTCTACGCCGAGAACGGCGTCCTGATGATCAGCCCCTCGGCCACCAATCCGCAGATCACCGAGCGTGGCCTGTGGAACGTCCTGCGCACCTGCGGCCGCGACGATCAGCAGGGCGCCGTCGCCTCCGCCTTCATCGCCAAGAACTTCAAGGACAATAAGATCGCGGTCGTCCACGACAAGCAGACCTACGGCAAGGGCCTCGCCGACGAGACCCTCAAGGGCCTCAAGGCGGCCGGCATCACCGAAGTCCTCTATGAGGGCGTCAACGACACCGAGAAGGATTTCTCGGCGCTCGTCTCCAAGCTCAAGGCGGCCAACGCCGACTACATCTACTGGGGCGGCCTGCACACCGCCGGCGGCCTGATCGTGCGCCAGATGCGCGACCAGGGCCTCAAGACCGTGATGATCTCGGGCGACGGCATCACCACCGACGAGTTCGCCACGATCGGCGGCCCGGGCGTCGAGGGCACGCTGATGACCTTCCCGCCCGACCCGCAGAAGCGCCCGGAAGCGGCGGCCGTGCTGAAGAAGTTCGAAGCCCGCAACTTCAAGCCGGAAGCCTACACGCTCTACAGCTACGCCACGCTGCAGGTCATGGCGGAGGGCGCCAAGCGCTCGAACTCGCTCGATCCCAAGAAGATCGCCGAGGCGCTGAAGGGCGCAGCCCCGGTCAGCACCGTGATCGGCGATCTCGCCTTCGACAAGAAGGGCGACATTACCCGCCCCGACTACACGCTTTACACCTGGAAGAAGCAGGCCGACGGCAAGATCACCTATATCGAGAACTGATCGCGCCCCGGCGCGAGACGAGGCCGCCCCGGAGCGATCCGGGGCGGTTTTTTTGTTGTCATTCCGGGGCGCTGCGCAGCAGCGAACCCGGAATGACAGAGAGTTGAGCGGCTCAGCCCAGCTTCCTGAGAAATCCCGCGAATTGCAGCAGGCCGTCGGGCCATGGGCCGTGCCCGGATTCGGTGTTGAGATGGCCGCTGTCGCCGGCGTCGACGAAATCGGCGCCCCAGGCCGCAGCCAGCGCCTTGGCCTCGTCCTGCGGACAGTGCTCGTCGGTCGCGCTGGCGATCACCACCGCGGGAAACGGCAGCGTCTCACGCCGATGCGCGGCGAAGGCCGGCTCCATGCCGGCAAGCATGCGCTTGGCTGCCTCCGAAGCCGGAGCGACGAGGAATGCGCCGGCGACTTCACCCGGCCGCAAATGCCCGGCCGCATGCGCCACCGCGCTGACGCCGCAGGAGTGCGCGACCAACACGACGGGCCGCGTCGCCGCCCGCACCGCCTCGACGATGCGCCCGGCCCAGCCTTCGCGCGAGGGCTTCTCCCAGTCGTCCTGGACGACGCGCTTCGCGGTCTTGAGCCTGGCCTCCCAGCGGCTCTGCCAATGGTCGGGCCCGGAGCCCGACCAGCCGGGAATGATGAGGATGTCGACGTCGGAGGATTTCATGGCGGATCAAATCACCAGAAGATCGACGCTCTCTCGCGGCGCAGCGGCGATCAGGGCCTTGTCAAGCGTTGCGAGCGGGAGCGACAGGACGACTGCGACATGCAGATAGCTCGCGTCATAGACCGTCAGATTGTGGCGCTGTGCCAAGGTCAGGACGCTTCCGCGAATGACCGCCGGCTCCACATCGACGAGGTCGATCGGCAGCGAATGGAGCCGCGCGATCGCCTCTCGTGCGATCGCAGGCGCTTTCGACCATTTGAAGCGCAGGGCGTTCGCCGTCTCGAACAGCCAGAGCGACGGCGCAAATCCACCATGGGAGACGAGTCGTTTTAGCGCGGCCAGGGAAACGTCCGTCTGTTCGTCCGGCGACACGATCGCGACCGATGCCGACGCATCGATGACGAAGGCGCTCAACGACGCCCCATGTCGCGCATTGCGATGATCTCGTCGCGTGGGAACGCAAAACCGTCCGACCGCAGACGTTCCCGGAAGCTCATGATCTCGGCGACCAGATCCCGCTCTTTGTCGATTTCAAGCCGCTGCGAGACGAGCCGGGCGACGACCTTGCCATGGCGTGTGATCACGACCTCCTCGCCACGCTCGACGCGGTCGAGCAGTTCGGAGAACTTGGTCTTGGCCTCGAATGCGCCGACGGTGATCATGATGGGTGTTTAGACTGGTTGACTGGTTGGCGCAAGCCGCTTGCGCTCTTGCTTTCGTTAGAGCATCATTTGGAATTATGGATTGGAGGTCTTCATGAAGATATTTGATTATGCTGTAGTTGCGGACTGGGATAGCCGATTAAGCAGTCTTGCTCAAATGGCAGAACCGGAAAGATGGTCATACCTGAATATCAACGGAAAATCAGCAACAATCATACTTGATAATTACATAAAGTATACTTTTGAGCGCGCATATGACCAGCAAAAGATTGCGGAAGCAGATAATCTTGCTTGTTTCAACACAGGACTCTTGACGGCGGGTCAGGAGGAAATATTTGCTGTTTTTGCAACATCAGATAGATACGATAGGACGATATCTATCTCTCCTGAAAATAAAAAATGGTATCTAAAATCTTGGGTAAGATCTGGAGATCACTCACTCACTAATTTTTTTGAATTCCCAACTTTGGTAGAATACTGGAGCGATCCATCGCATTTAGTTTTTGATCCGAAACTTCAGGTTCAACTGAACTTAGATCATATTATCCGAGATAATCTAAATCGATTTCCTGAAGAACTTGGCGGAAAAGTCGATAAAAAAGGCATTCCCACAGACCTCTTGCCGCAGTCCGATGAAGAAGATCCAGAAATATCTGCATCGGAGGCGACTGACGAAATTCCTCTTTCTACAAGAAACGCGCTCGAAGGAGCCATGAAGCAAAGCGTTAGACTAGCTCAGAGAAATTATAGAATAGCCGTTCCGCAGTTTTATAGGGGAAGAATACAGCTTTTGCTACCACTCTATTTGCGAAACGCTACCAATCCCGATTTAGCGCTCACTTTGGAGCGACATGGAGGCTGGTATAGAGCCGCAACGGTTTTATATCCAGATTGGGCATATGGACATGCACGACTATTGGCACGCCCAAACAGTGAGTGGTTAGGCGGATTTAGAACAGATGTCGTGGATGCGGTAAAAAAGAAAAAGCTATAGATCAACCCCCTCCCCGAACACCCGCTTGAAAATCGTGTCGACGTGCTTGAAATGGTAGCCCTCGTCGAACATCGCCTCCAGTTCCGCCGTTGACAGCTTCGCCGTGACGTCCGTGTCCGCCTTGAGATTGGTCAGAAAATCCTCGCCATGCTCCCAGGTGCGCATCGCGTTGCGCTGGACGAGGCTGTAGCTCTCCTCGCGGCTCGCCCCGGCCTGCGTCAGCGCCAGCAGCACGCGCTGGGAGTTGTGCAGGCCGCCCAGCCGGTCGAGGTTCCTGCGCATGTTGTCGGGGTAGATCAGCAGCCTGTCGATCACGCCGGTCAGCCTCACCAGGGCGAAATCCAGCGTCACCGTGGCGTCGGGGCCGATCATCCGCTCGACGCTGGAATGCGAGATGTCGCGCTCGTGCCAGAGCGCGACGTTCTCCAGCGCCGGCGTCACCATGCCGCGCACGAGGCGCGCCAGCCCGGTCAGGTTCTCGGTCAGCACCGGGTTGCGCTTGTGCGGCATCGCCGAGGAGCCCTTCTGGCCGGGCGAGAAGAACTCCTCCGCCTCGTAGACCTCGGTGCGCTGGAGATGCCGGATCTCGGTCGCCAGCCGCTCGACTGAAGAAGCGACGACGCCGAGCGTGGCGAAATACATCGCATGCCGGTCGCGCGGGATGACCTGCGTCGACACGGGCTCGATCGCCAGCCCCATTTTCTCCGCGACATGGGCCTCCACGCTCGGATCGATGTTGGCGAAGGTGCCGACCGCCCCGGAAATCGCGCAGGTTGCGATCTCGGCGCGCGCCGCCACCAGCCTTAGCCTGCAGCGGTCGAACTCGGCATAGGCCTGCGCCAGCTTCAGCCCGAAGGTCACCGGCTCGGCATGGATGCCGTGCGAGCGGCCGATCGTCGGGGTCAGCTTGTGCTCGAAGGCGCGGCGCTTGATGGCCGCCAGCAGCGCGTCGACGTCGGCGATCAGGATGTCGGTGGCGCGTGCGAGCTGCACCGACAGCGTCGTGTCGAGGATGTCCGACGAGGTCATGCCCTGATGCACGAAGCGCGCCTCGGGGCCGACGATCTCGGCGAGATGCGTCAGGAAGGCGATGACGTCGTGCCTGGTGACGCGCTCGATCTCGTCGATGCGGGCGACGTCGAAGGTCGCGTCTTTCGCCCTGGCCCAGATCGTCGCCGCAGCCTCCTTGGGCACCACGCCGAGTTCGGCGAGCCTGTCGGTGGCGTGCGCCTCGATCTCGAACCAGATCCGGAACCGCGTCTGCGGCTCCCAGATCGCGACCATCTCGGGGCGGGAATAGCGCGGGATCATGTGTGTCTCGATCTGGCGGCGGGCGGGAGAGGCCGGGCGGCGCGACGCGCGCTGCGGCCGGAGCGCGCCCGTTGGCTAAGTGAGGATCGGCTCCGACGCAAGCCGCCTCCGCCGGAACAAAAAAGGCCCGCTCTTGCGAGCGGGCCTCCATGGCCTCAACCGGGCGGAGCGATCAGTAGTAATACCACCGCCCCCGCCGCCACCGCCGCCGCGCCCGCCTGAGCGCGCGCCTCGACCGACGGCGCGCCCTGCGTCGCGCCCGGATGCGGTGCCAGCGGTTGTGCCTCGGGCCGGCGAAATGCGAGAACTCAGCTTCCGCCTCGTCGAGCCCTTCCACCATCGCCTCCGGCAAGGCGTCGGCCGCGATCGGCTTGGCCTCCGCCGGCTGGCTCAGCGCGAGCGCGCCGGTCGATGCTGCGGCCATGCCGCCGAACAATGTGAAGAAGAAAGATCGCCGGTCCATTGTCGTCCTCCGGTTTCGTTGACCCATCCGCCGGCCTGTCGCCCGGCCGGAACCCCGAAAGCGACAGCGCGCGATCCTGCGGGATTCGACGAATGTTTCAGTCAACGCCCATGGCGCGGCATGGTTCCTCAGGCGGCCGCGATCAGGCGAATGCGCCCGGCGCGGATTGTGCGGATCAGACCCAGTCGCCGCGCGCGGCTTCGGCCGCCTTGCGGATCGCGGCGATGTTGCCGGCATAGGCGCCCGGCCCGCCCTTGAACGCGGCGGAGCCGGCGACCAGCACGTTGGCGCCGGCCTTCGCCGCGAGCGGGGCGGTCTCCGGCGTCGCGCCGCCGTCGATCTCGAGGTCGATCGGCCGCTCGCCGATCATGGCCCGCACGCGGGCGATCTTCTCGACCACCGAGCGGATGAAGCTCTGCCCGCCGAAGCCGGGATTGACCGTCATCAGCAGGATCAGATCGACATCGTCGAGCAGCGGTTCGATGGCGCTCTCAGGCGTGCCGGGATTGAGCACGATGCCGGCCTGCCTGCCCTGCGCCCTGATCGCCTGCAGCGTGCGGTGCGGATGCGGCCCGGCCTCGACATGGAAGGAGATCAGGTCGGCCCCGGCCTTGGCGAAAGCCTCGATGTAGGCATCGACCGGCGCGATCATCAGGTGAACGTCGAAGACCTTCGTCGTGTGCGGCCGGATCGCCTTCAGCACATCGGGACCGAAGGTGATGTTGGGTACGAAATGCCCGTCCATCACGTCGCAATGGATCCAGTCGGCGCCGGCTTCGTCGATCGCGCGCACCTCCTCGCCGAGCTTCGAGAAATCGGCGGACAGGATCGAGGGGGCGATGCGGATGGGAGCGCTCATGGCGGCAGGCTAGCGGCGGCGCGTGCGCGCGGCAATCTCAACCGGCGATCGGTGGGCGCCCTTCCGGCGAGAAGGACAGGCGCCTGTCCGCCTCCGCGATCGCATCGACCACCCTGGCGAAAGCCGGCCTGGCGCGAAGGCGCCGATACCAGTCCGACAGTCCGAAATGCCCGGCGAAGGACGGCGCGCCGAGCCGCACGCCCCAGTGCAGGGCGATGAACAGCGCGATGTCCGCTGCCGAAAGCTGCGGCGCGAAAAAGCCCTGCCCGGCCAGCCGCAATTCGAGTTCGCCGTGGAGGCCCGCCAGCACGTCTTCCGCGATCAGCGCGTCGGCCCGGCGCGCCGCCCGCGTCAGCGGATCGCAGGCCGGCGGCCCGGTGCGATGCATCAGCGGCCGGAGCCCGGCGAGCATGATCTCGTCAGCGTACAGTTCGTTGAGCCGGCAGCGCGCCCGCTCGGCCGCAGTCCGCGGATAGAGCGGCGGATCGGGATAGGCCTCGTCGAGATACTCCACGATGATCGTGGAATCGTAGAGCACGAGCCCGTCATCGGTCAGCACCGGCACCTGGCCCTTCGGATTCAGCGCCGCGACCTCCGGATGGACCGGCCGATAGCCGTCGGTCTGGTTGAACGGGACCATGATCTGCTCGTAGGCCAGGCCCTTCTCGCCGAGCGCGATCTCGACTTTCCTCGAGAACAGGCTGAGCGGACCGCCATAGAGCGTGATCATGACGCGGCCTCCCCTGCGGGCGCCCCAACCGCCCGCGACGCTGCAAGCCTTGGCGTCGCCTCGGGTCAATTCGCGGCAGGAGGCGTCTGCTCGCCGCGTCTGATCCGCGCCGCGACGCCGCGCAGCAGCCACGGCAGCAGGTAGATCGGGAACTGCGCCAGCGCGAAGAACAGGAAGGTCGTCGTCGGCACGCCCGCGCCCAGAGCCGCCACGAGCAGGCCCATGTTGCGCTGGCCGGAGCCATACCCGACCATGAAGCGATCGGATGGCTGCAAGGGCCGCAGCACCAGATAGCTCGCCATGATTCCGGCCAGCGACACCGCGAAGGCGCAGGCGAGGAAGAAGGCGACCTTGCCGGGATCGGCAATCGCGGCGCGGGTGACGCCGTCCATCGCCGCCACCGCGAAGATGAAATACATCAGCACGCCGAAGCCGTCGAGATTGGCCTTCATCGCCCTGATCTTCGCCATGCCGAGCCAAAACCGCAGCAGCGCCGCCACCGCCATGCCGCCGCCGATGAAGAACAGCAGCCGAAGCGTCAGCACCGAGCGGTCGAGAGGCACCGCCGATCCCGCCAGCAGATCGACCAGCAGCGGCGCCACCAGCGGGCTGATCAGGGTCGTCACGATGACGCCCGCGATGATCAGCGAGGGCTCGAAGCCGTAGATGATCGCGACCGCCGGCGAGGACATGATCGGCGGCGCGGCCGCCAGCAACGCCAGGCCGAGCACGAGGCCGGGATCGAGCGTCGCCCGCCCTGTCAGCAGGAGCGCGCCGCCGATCAGCGCGACGGGCGCGATGACCAGCCAGAGCGCGCAGAGCAGCAGCTTGGTCGGCCGCCGCACCAGCCCGAGAATGACGCCGACATCGGCGCGCATGAAGGTGACGGTGGTGAAGCAGAAGATCGAAACCGGCAGCAGCGGCCGCGCCGCCGCCGAGAACTGCGGCAGCGCCAGCCCGAGCAGGATCGAGAGCGCGAACCCTTGCGTGCCATAGCGGCCGAGCCAGGCGAGGCCGGCGGCGAGAAGGGCGGCGAGACGCGCGATCATGAAGACGGGTCCGGGCTGAAACCGGCGGGACACTGGCCGATCCCGCGCCCCGCGTCACCCGCCATCGCCACAGACCTGCCCTGCGCCGGCAGAAAATTGCGGCAAAGCGCCGGCGCTGCGGCGATGGCCCGGCGGCCGGCCCGCCATGGCGCAAAACTTGCGAAACTTGGGCGAGATCGGCGCCCGCGCCGGCCGGGGCGCTGACAAGACGTCGCTTCCGGCCCATTTTGTGCGGGGCAAGGCTTTTCTGGCGGGAGCGGGCGCATGCGCGCGGATACGATCGTTCTGGGCGCGGGCGTCGTCGGCGTCTGCGTCGCGCTGCATCTGCAAAAGGCGGGGCGCGCCGTGCTGCTGGTCGATCGGGGCGAGCCCGGCGCCGAGACCAGCTATGGCAACGCCGGGCTGATCCAGCGCGAGGGCGTCTACCCCTACGGCTTCCCGCATGATTTCGGCGCGCTGATCCGCTACGCCATGAACAACACGATCGACGCGCACTACCACTGGAACGCGATCCCGAAACTCGCGCCCTTCCTGTGGTCCTACTGGCTGCATTCGCGCGCCGCCAAGCATGAAGCGATCGCAAGGAAATACGCCACGCTGATCGAGCATTGCGTCGCCGAGCACGACGCGCTCGCGGCCGAGGCCGGAGCGACCGGGCTGTTGCGGCGCAAGGGCTGGATGAAGGTCTTCCGCACGCAGTCGCAGCAGGACGAGCGCCTTGCCGAGGCCGCCCGCTGGAAGCGCGATTTCGGGCTGAACCACCGCGCGCTGGACGCCGCCGCCCTGCGCGCCGAGGAGCCGCATCTCGACCAGAGCCTGATCGGCGCCCTGCACTGGACCGACCCGGTCACGGTGGTCGATCCGCTGGCGTTGTCGAAAGCCTATGTCGCCCGGTTCGAGGCGCTCGGCGGCCGGCTGGCGCGGGGCGACGCCGCCACCCTCGCGCAATCGGGCGCGCAGTGGAGCGTCGCGCTGTCGGACGGAACGAAGGCGGAGGCCGCGACGGCCGTCGTCGCGCTCGGTCCCTGGGCCGACATGGTCAATGACAGGCTCGGCTACCGCCTGCCGCTGGCGGTCAAGCGCGGCTACCACATGCACTACAAGCCGCTCGGCAACGCGGTGCTGAACCACCCGGTGCTCGACACCGAGCGCGGCTATTTCCTCGCGCCGATGGCGCAGGGCGTGCGCCTGACCACCGGCGCGGAATTCGCGACGCGCGGCGCACCGAAAACGCCGGTGCAGCTTGGCCGCGCCGAGCCGATCGCGAAGACGCTGTTTCCGCTCGGCGAACGGCTCGACGCCGAGCCCTGGCTCGGCGCCCGCCCCTGCACGCCCGACATGATGCCGATCATCGGCCCGGCGCCGAAACACAAGAACCTGTGGTTCTCCTTCGGCCACGCCCATCACGGGCTGACGCTGGCTGCGGTCACCGGGAGGATGATCGCCGAGATGGTGACCGGCCGGAAGGCGTTCGTCGATCCCGCGCCGTTTTCGCCGGCGCGGTTCGGGTGAGGCTCGGCTTTTGGCGTCGAGCGCGGGGAACCCCTCTCCTACGGGGGAGGGTTCCCGCGCCCTTGAGTTCCTTCAGCGCTTCATGATCGGCGGGCATGCGCCACGCCCCCTCGCCTGTGCCGAACCAACCTGCCACCATCGCAGCACCAGATTCCCCAGACCCAAGGCTGCCGCCCCATGGCCCTCGCCAGACCGCCCGTCCAGGACAATGCTCATGCCGCCGCGCTCGCGCTGCTCGACCGCGCGCCGCTCATCGACGGCCATAACGACCTGCCCTATGTCATGCGCGTCAGCCGGCAGGGCAGAGGCGATGTCGCCGCCTACGACCTGACGAAGGTTCATCCCGAGACCGACACCGACATTCCTCGCATGCAGGCGGGCAGGCTCGCCGCCCAGTTCTTCGCCGCCTATGTGCCGCCCGACCACAGGCGCCCCGCCGGCTTCGCGCTCGCGCAGATCGCGCTGATGCGCTCGATCCTCGCCCGCCACGCCGACGTGTTCCGGCCCGGCCTGAGCGCCGACGACGTCGAGGCGGCCAAGGCGGAAGGCCGCATGGCGCTGTTCATGACGATCGAGAACGGTTCGGCGATCGACGGCGAACTCGACGCGCTCGACGCCTATTTCGGCCTCGGCGTGCGGCTGATGACGCTCTGCCACAACGGCACGCATGACTGGTGCGATTCCGCCACCGACGCGCCCCGGCACGGCGGCCTCAGCGCCTTCGGCAAGGACGTGGTGCGCCGCATGAACCGGCTCGGCATGATCGTCGACCTCGCCCATGTCTCGCCGCAGGCGATGCACGACGCGCTCGACGTCAGCGCGGCCCCGCTGGTCTGGTCGCATTCGAACGCGTTCTCGCTCTGCGACCATCCGCGCAACGTCCCCGACGACGTGCTCGACCGCGTCGCGGCCGCCGACGGCGTGGTGATGGCGACCTTCGTGCCCGATTTCATCAGCCAGGCCTCGCGCGACTGGCACCGCCCCGCCAAGGACCGCTACGGCAAGACGCCAGACGGGGTCGACTACGCCAAGGCCGAGGAGGAACTGATCCGCAAGGCCGGCCCGAGGCCGAAGGCGACGCTGGCCGAATACTGCGACCATCTCGATTATCTGGCGAGCCGCATCGGCCACGACCATCTCGGCATCGGCTCGGACTTCTTCGGCGGCGCGGTGCCCGAGGGCCTCGAGGACACCTCGGTCTTCCCGGCGCTGATCGCCGAGCTGATCCGGCGCGGCTGGAGCGAGGAGAACCTGGAGAAGCTCGCCGGCGGCAACATGCTGCGCCTGATGCGGGCGGTGGAAAAGGCGGCGGGCTGATGATCGCGTCATCGTC
>JAKFWE010000319.1 GCA_021732895.1 Allobosea sp.
GCGTGGGCGAGTCCGAAACGCAGCAGCTCGCGCGTCGGAAGGGACGAGCCCGAACGGCCGAGCCCGATGCGCGACGGCGTCAGCCGCGCCAGTTCGGCCCAGCGCGCCCCGAGGTCCGGCAAGGGCTCGTCCCCGTTCATGCCGCCCGCCCCGGCAGCGCCGCCAGCAGGGCTTTTCCGCCCTGGCCCGGGAGCAGCAGCCCGTCGGCGTCGGCGATGCCCATGCGCTCCAGCCAGGCCTCGAACTCGGGCGCGCGGCGCAGGCCGAGAAGCTCTCGGATATAGAGCTGGTCGTGGAAGGAGGTTGACTGATAGTTCAGCATCACGTCGTCGGCGCCGGGAACGCCCATGATGAAGTTGACGCCGGCGGTCCCCAGCAGGGTCAGCAGCGTGTCCATGTCGTCCTGGTCGGCCTCGGCATGGTTGGTGTAGCAGATGTCGCAGCCCATCGGCAGGCCGAGCAGCTTGCCGCAGAAATGGTCCTCCAGCCCGGCCCGGATGATCTGCTTGCCGTCATAGAGATACTCCGGCCCGATGAAGCCGACGACGGTGTTGACCAGGAGCGGCTCGTAGGCGCGGCAGACGGCATGGGCGCGCGCCTCCAGCGTCTGCTGATCGACGCCGTGATGCGCGCCGGCCGACAGCGCCGAACCCTGCCCCGTCTCGAAATACATCACGTTTTCGCCCAGAGTTCCGCGCTTGAGCGAACGACCGGCCTCCAGCCCTTCCCGCAGCAGCGCCAGCGTCACGCCGAAGGAGGCGTTGGCTCCTTGCGTGCCCGCGACCGACTGGAAGACGAGATCGACCGGCGCGCCCTGCTCGATCAGGCCGATCGCGCTGGTGACATGGGTCAGGACGCAGGCCTGCGTCGGAATCGCGAAGCGCGCGATCAACTCGTCGAGCAGGCGCAGCAGATCGCCGATTCGGGCCGGGCTGTCGCCGGCCGGATTGACGCCGATCACGGCGTCGCCGCAGCCGAGCGACAGTCCGTCGATGGTCGCGGCGAGGATGCCGGCCGGGTCGTCGCCCGGATGGTTGGGCTGGAGGCGCACGGCCATCCGGCCGGGCAGGCCGAGCGTGTTGCGGAACCTCGTGACGATCCGGCATTTGCTGGCGATCAGGATCAGGTCCTGGTTGCGCATGAGCTTCGAGACGGCGGCCGCCATTTCCGGGGTGAGTCCGGCCGCGAGCCGCGCCAGCGCCGCGCCGGTCGCGGCCTCCGAACAGAGCCAGTCGCGGAACTCGCCGACCGTCAGCGAGGCGACCGGCGCGAAAGCCGCTGCGTCATGCGTGTCGAAGATCAGCCGCGTGACTTCGTCGGTCTCGTAGGGAACGAGCGTCTCTTCGAGAAAGCGCCGCAACGGCAGATCGGCCAGCGCGAACCGCGCCGCCATGGCTTCCTCGAGGCTGGCGGCGGCGATGCCGGCCAGCATGTCGCCCGAGCGCGGGGGCGAGGCCTTCGCCATCAGGTCGCGGAGATCGGCGAAGACGAAGCTGCGTTGGCCGAGCACCGCGCGGTAGCTCATGAACAGCGACCCAAGGCGCGCCCGGTCACCGCGAAGGTCACAGCGTCGGCGATGGCTTCGCCTCCGGCTGAAGCTGATGCGCCGGTCGCTGGCGCCGCAGTCTCCCGCCGAAGACCTCGCCGCGCGCGTGGATCGCGCGCGCCATGACCGCCTTCTGATCACGCATCGGATGCCTCCCCTTCGCCCGCCGATGGCGCAGTCTGGGGGGCAAACCCGAACTTGTCGATCATTTCGGAATCGGCACGCCGACGAATCGCGTCCAGACTACAGGCCCGGCAAGCAAAAGGCCGCCCGAGGCGGCCCTTGCTTTCGACCCATGTCGCGCGTTCGATCGACACGGATATTTGGTCCGTCTGGAGCGGGAGAAGGGATTCGAACCCTCGACCCCAACCTTGGCAAGGTTGTGCTCTACCCCTGAGCTACTCCCGCATCCCGACGGAGACGCGCCTTGCGGCGCGAGATCGGCTTATTGCCCCAAAGCCCTGCCGAGCGCAAGCGTGATATTTGGCGCGCGGGAAGCCCTCGCAGGGCGGCCGCTCGACTTTGGCAAGCCTCTCGGGCACGGTTCGACCGAAGGCGCGACGCCAGGGGATCGGGCCATATCGTGACGAAATCGGGCTTCCGGCGCGCCGCGCGCGCCGCCTGGCGGAGTTTGCGCGTCGCCGCCTCCAGTCTGCTCGCCATCGCGCTGGCGGCCGGGCTGGGCCTGGCTCTGGGCGCGTTCCCGGTCGGCGGCGAAGCCGGCGACGGGCCGGACGGCGTCGCCATCCATGTCGTCAGCAACGGCTTCCACACCGACATCGTCTTGCCGATGCGCGAGGAGGCCAGGGACTGGCGACCGCTGCTCGACGCCTCGCCCATCACGGCGCCATGGCGGGAGGCGCCCTTCGTCGCCTTCGGCTGGGGCTCGCAGGCGGCCTACACGGAACTCGGTACGCTGCTCGATCTGTCGCCGGGCCTGCTCGTCCGGGCCGCCGCGTTCGACGCCTCCGTCGTCCATGTCCAGCCGGTGGTCGCGATCACGGCAGGCCACAGCGTGCGGCGCCTCGTGGTGAGCCGCGACGGCTATCGCGCGCTGGTGGCGCATGTCGAGCGCAGCCTGTCGCGCGACGATGCCGGCGCGCCGGTCGTCCTGGCGGACCTGACGCATGGCTCGGGCGACGCCTTCTTTCGCGGGCGAGACCGCTTCTGGCTGCTGCGCAGCTGCAATGTCTGGGTCGCCGAGGCGCTGCGCGCCGCCGGCCGGCCGGTCGGGTTGTGGACGCCGCTGGCCCAGACGCTGCTCTGGTCGCTGGGGCCGGGCGCGGCGCGGAGCGCATCCCGAGACGCCATTTCGACGCCCTTGGCGATGGACATGACGGCCGTTCCTCCCCATCTATGGCGGGGATCGCGCGGCGAGCCGGCCATCCACCCATGACGACGCGACGGCGAAGCAAGGACGACGCATGCTGCTCAACGACGCAGTGGCCGAGCAACCCGGCCTGATCAAGGACACCACGACGCAGGGCTTCCGGCAGGACGTCGTGGCGGAATCGATGAATCAGCCGGTGCTGGTCGATTTCTGGGCTCCCTGGTGCGGGCCGTGCAAGCAACTCACGCCGGTGATCGAGAAGGTCGTCAAGGCGTCGGGCGGCAAGGTCCGGCTGGTCAAGATGAACATCGACGAGCATCCGGCGATTCCGGGCCAGCTCGGCATCCAGTCGATCCCGGCCGTGATCGCCTTCAAAAAGGGCCAGCCGATCGACGGCTTCATGGGCGCCCTGCCGGAAAGCCAGGTCAAGGCCTTCGTCGAGAAGCTGGTTGGGCCGGTCGGCCCCGGCGAGGCCGAGACGATGCTGGTCGCCGCGGCGGCCGCGGCCGAGGCGGGCGACGCCGGCGGCGCCGGCGAACTCTACGCCGCCGTGCTGGAGCGCGAGCCGCAGAACCTTCCCGCCATCGCCGGCCTCGCCCGGCTGCATCTCGACATGGACGATGTCGAGGGCGCCAAGGGCATCCTCGGCATGGCCGCCGCCGACAAGGCGGCCGATCCGGCCATCGCCGCCGTGCGCGCCGCGATCGAGCTTGCCGAACAGGCCGCCTCGCTCGGCGACACGGCCGGGCTCGAGGCCGCCGTCGCGGCGAACCCGAAGGATCATCAGGCCCGCTTCGACCTGGCGCTCGCGCTGAACGGCCGCGACCGGCGCGAGGAGGCGGTCGATCATCTCATCGCCATCATCAAGGCCGACAGGGCCTGGAACGAGGATGGCGCGCGCAAGCAGCTCCTGCAGTTCTTCGAGGCGTGGGGGCCGATGGACGAGCACAGCATGGCCGGGCGGCGCAAGCTCTCGACCCTGCTGTTCTCCTGAACGCGGGCGCCGCGGATGGGCATGAACGCCGCCTATAACGGAGCCGAGGATTGCCCGCTGGTGATCCCGGTGTTTCCGCTGGCCGGCGCGCTCCTGCTGCCGCGCGGACAGATGCCGCTGAACATCTTCGAGCCGCGCTATCTCGCCATGGTCGACGACGCGATCCGCACGCATCGGACGATCGGCATCATCCAGCCGACGCCGGAGGCCAGCCGGCAGGCCAGCGAGCCGCCGCTGCTGCAGGTCGGCTGTCTCGGCCGGATCACCCAGTTCGCCGAGACCGGCGACGATCGCTACGTGCTGACCCTGACGGGAATCGCGCGCTTTCGCATCGTCGATGAATTGTCGGTGACGACGGCCTATCGGCAGGCGCGGGTCAGCTACGACGACTTCGCCATCGATTTCACCGCCCGGGCCGGCGAGGACGAGGTCGATCGCAACGGCCTGCTCAAGGCGCTGCGCGCCTTCGCCAAGGCCAATGAACTCAAGATCGACTGGCGCGGCGTCAACGAGGCCCCCAACGAGGCGCTGGTCAACGCGCTGTCGATGATGTGCCCGTTCGGCCCGCGCGAGAAGCAGGCGCTGCTGGAGGCTCCCGACCTGAGGAGCCGGGCCGAGGTGCTGGTGGCGATCACCGAGATCGAGCTGGCGCGCGGCGGCGGCGACCCCGAAACGACGTTGCAATGAGCGATGCGCCCTTGGCCCGCGCGGCCCCGCGCGAGGGCTGGCCGCCGCGCCGCGCCGTCACGGCCTGGCTGTTCTTCGACTGGTCGGCGCAGCCCTTCTTCACCCTGGTCGCGACCTTCATCTTCGCGCCCTATTTCGCGTCGGCGCTGGCGTCCGATCCGGCCTCGGGCCAGGCGCTCTGGGGCTACGCCACCGGTTTCGGCGGGCTTTGCATCGCCCTGCTCTCGCCGCTGCTGGGCGGCGTCGCCGACCGGACCGGGCCGCGCAAGCCCTGGATCGCCGGCTTCGGGGCGCTGCTCGTCATCGGTTCGTCGCTGCTCTGGTTCGCGGCGCCGGGCGCGGCCGGCGCGGTTCCGCTGGCGCTCTTCGCCTATGTTCTGGCGATGATCGGGGCCGAGTTCGCGACGATGTTCAACAACGCCATGATGACGCGGCTCGTCCCGCCCGGGCGGCTCGGCCGGCTTTCGGGCACGGGCTGGGCGATCGGCTATCTCGGCGGGCTGATCGCGCTGGCGCTGATGCTGGGGCTGATCGCCGCCGATCCCGAATCCGGGCGCACTTTGGCGGGAACGGCGCCGATCCTCGGGCTCGATCCCGCAGCGCGCGAGGGCGACCGCTTCGCCGGCCCGCTGACGGCGCTCTGGTTCCTCGTCTTCGTGGCCCCACTCTTCCTGTTCACGCCGGATGCGCCCCGCACCGGCGTCACGCTGGCGCAGGCGGCGCGCGGCGGGCTCGGCCGGCTGAAGGCGACGCTCGCCGACCTGCCGAACCTGCCCGGCCTCGGCCGCTTCCTGCTCGCCAACATGGTCTACCAGGATGCGCTCGTGGCGCTGTTCGCGTTC
The DNA here is from genome assembly GCA_021732895.1 of Allobosea sp. Lineage (GTDB taxonomy): Bacteria > Pseudomonadota > Alphaproteobacteria > Rhizobiales > Beijerinckiaceae > Allobosea. The sequence continues at coordinate 5,400 of JAKFWE010000319.1, forward strand.
GGCGGGATCTACGGGGCCGGCGTGTTCGGCTGGCGGACGATCGAGCTCGGCGTCTTCGGCATCCTCCTGACGGTGACCGGCACGCTCGGCGCCTGGCTCGGCGGCCGGCTCGACGACCGCATCGGCGGCAAGCCCGTGATCCTGGGCGCGATCGCGGCCTTGCTGCTGGCCTGCATCGGCATCCTGTCGCTGGACGCCGACCGGATCCTGTTCGTGGTCGCGGCTACGCCCGCCACGCCGGGAGACGGCCTGTTCGCATCGACGCCGGAGCGCGTCTATCTCGGCTTCGGCCTGCTGATCGGCTTCGTCGCCGGCCCGCTCCAGGCCTCATCGCGCAGTTTGCTGGCGCGGCTCGCCCCGCCGGAGCGCATCGGCGAGTTCTTCGGCCTGTTCTCGCTGTCGGGGAAAGTGACGTCGTTTCTCGGGCCGACGCTGGTCGCGCTGGCGACGACGCTCTTCGCCAGCCAGCGCGCGGGGCTGGCGGTGCTGATCGCGTTCTTCCTCACCGGGGCGGCGCTGCTCGCCGGCGTGCGCGCCCCGCCGGACGGACAGGTCCCGCCTAGCTAGACGGTGACCTGCGTGCCGACCTCGACGACACGCCCGGTCGGGATCTGGAAGAAGCTCGTTGCGTCCGTCGCGCTCTTGGTCAGGCTGATGTAGAACTTGTCTTGCCAGACCGGCATGCCCGATTGGGGCGACGCCTTGATCGACCGGCGCGACAGGAAGAACGAGGTCGACATGATGTCGAACTTGAAGCCCTGCTTGCGCAGCACCGCCAGCCCCTTGGGCACGTTGGGGCTCTCCATGTAGCCGTAGAGCATCTCCACCCGCCAGAAATCGTCGGTGATGCGCGAGAGCTTGACGCGCTCCTGCTCGGAGACCTTCGGCGTGTCGGCGGAGCGCACGGTCAAAACGACGTTGCGCTCGTGCAGCACCTTGTTGTGCTTGAGGTTGTGCAGCAGGGAGGCGGGAGCGGTCTCCGGGTCGCTGGTCAGGAACACGGCCATGCCCTTGACCCGGTAGGGCGGGCTCTTGGCCAGCATGCCGACCAGCTCGAGCAGGGGCACGTCCGTCTTGCGGGTCTTGTCGAACAGGATCTTGGTGCCGCGCACCCAGGTCCACATCATCACGACCAGCACGATCGCCAGCAGCACCGGGACATAGCCGCCGCTGAACAGCTTGAGCAGATTGGCGGAAAAGAAGGCGACGTCGACGAGCAGGAAGGGCGCGACCACGGCCATGGTCGCCCAGAGGCTCCAGCGCCAGCCCTTCCAGATGACGATGAAGGCGAGCAGCGAATCGACCATCATCGCGCCGAAGACCGATATGCCATAGGCGTGCGACAGGTTCGACGAGGTCCGGAAGCTCCAGACCAGCACCAGCACGACGAGCAGGAGCATGGCGTTGATGCGGGGGATGTAGATCTGGCCGGAGGTGTGCTCCGAGGTGTGCCTGATCTCGAGGCGCGGCAGCAGGCCGAGCTGGATCGCCTGCCGGGTCAGCGAGAACGCGCCGGTGATCACGGCCTGGCTGGCGATGATCGTCGCCACCGTCGCCATGATGACCAGCGGCAGGATCAGGCCCTGGGGCGCGAGCTTGTAGAACGGGTTGTCGATCGCGGTCGGGTCGCTGAGGATCAGCGCGCCCTGGCCGAGATAGTTCAGCCACAAGGCCGGGAACACCAGCCAGATCCAGGCGCCGCGAATCGGGCCCCGGCCGAAATGGCCCATGTCGGCGTAGAGCGCCTCCGCCCCGGTCACGGCCAGACAGACCGAACCGAGAACCGCCAGCGAAACGCCCGGATTATCGACGAAGAAGCGCACGCCCCAGTACGGGTTGATCGAGTCGAAGACGCTGAGATCGTCGGCGATATGATAGATGCCGAGGCCCGCCAGCGTCAGGAACCAGACCATCATCACCGGCCCGAAAAAGTTCGCCACCTTCTCGGTGCCCCGGCTCTGGACCAGGAACAATGCGATCAGGATGCCCGACGCGATCCAGACGACATAATCTGCGAAGGCCGGCGTCACGAGCTTCAGGCCCTCGACCGCCGAGAGCACCGAGATCGCCGGCGTGATCACCGCATCGCCGTAAAACAGCGCCGCCCCCGCCATGCCGAGAAACAGCACGACGCCGCCGCGCGCGCGCCCGAGCGCCCGCTGGGCTAGCGCCACCAGCGTCAGCGTGCCGCCCTCGCCGTTGTTGTCGGCGGACAGCAGCAGCACGATGTATTTCAGCGTGACCACCACGACGAGCGACCACAGGATCAGCGACAGCACGCCGATCACGATCTCTCGCGGAACGGGCGCCGCCAGCGCGATCGCCGACGCGCCGCCATGGCCGCCGGAGCCTGCCCCGGTGGCGGCCAGCACGGTCTCGCGCAGCGCATAGAGCGGGCTCGTGCCGATATCGCCATAGACGACGCCGAGCGCGCCCAGCGCCAGAACGGCGAAGCTGCCCTGGGCATGCCCTTGCGTCTCGGGTCCGGCATGGTCGTCTTCGATGCCGAAGCGGGAAGCCGCCGGCCCGTCGGACGGCGGTTTCGGCTGGTCATGGCCCATCGGGGGACTCCGCGGATGCTGCGGCGCAGCAGGAGGAGGCGCGCTCTAGCACGCCCGGACCGGCCCGCAAAGGCGATGCGCCAAAGGGATCGCCGAGGCGGACCGGCTAGCGCGACGCATCGACGCCGAGGCCGTAACGACGTTCGATATAGGCGTCGACCATGGTCTTGAATTCGGCGGCGATCCCCTGTCCGCGCAGCGTCGCGACCTTCTTGCCATCGACGAAGACGGGGGCCGTCGGCGCTTCCCCGGTGCCGGGCAGCGAAATGCCGATGTCGGCGTGCTTGGATTCGCCGGGGCCGTTGACGATGCACCCCATCACCGCGACGTTGAGCGCCTCGACGCCGGGATAGCGCGTCTTCCACTCCGGCATGGATGTCGAAATCCAGCTCTGGATGTCGCGCGCGAGCTCCTGGAACACCGTCGAGGTGGTGCGCCCGCAGCCCGGACAGGCCGCCACCAGCGGCACGAAGGCGCGAAAACCCATGGTCTGCAGCAGCTCCTGCGCCGCCTTGACCTCGAGCGTGCGGTCGCCGCCGGGCTCGGGCGTCAACGAGAAGCGGATCGTGTCGCCGATGCCATCCTGCAGCAGGATGCCGAGCGCGGCCGATGAGGCGACGAGGCCCTTGGAGCCCATGCCGGCTTCGGTCAGACCGAGATGGATGGCGTAGTCGGCGCGCGAGGCCAGCGTCCGGTAGACCGCGATCAGGTCCTGCACGCCCGAGACCTTCGCCGAGAGGATGATGCGGTCCCTGGCCAGCCCGATCTCCTCGGCGCGTTGCGCCGAGAGCAGGGCCGACCGGACCATCGCCTCGCGCATCACCGCGCGCGCCTCGAGCGGCTGCGGCGCGAGCGCGTTCTCGTCCATCAGCGTGGTCAGCAGCTCCTGGTCGAGCGAGCCCCAGTTGGCGCCGATGCGCACGGCCTTGCCGTGTTTGGCGGCAAGCTCGACGATCTGGCCGAACTGGCGGTCCTTCTTGTCCTTGAAGCCGACATTGCCGGGGTTGATCCGATATTTCGCCAGCGCCTGGGCGCAGGCGGGATGCTCGGCGAGCAGTTTGTGGCCGATGTAGTGGAAATCGCCGACGAGCGGGACATCGCAGCCGATCCGGTCGAGCCGCTCGCGGATGCGCGGCACGGCGGCGGCCGCCTCGTCGCGATCGACGGTGATGCGGACGAGCTCCGACCCCTGCCGCGCCAGCGCCGCGACCTGCGCCACCGTCGCGGCGACATCGGCGGTGTCGGTGTTGGTCATCGACTGCACCACGATGGGCGCCCCGCCGCCGACGGTGACGCCGCCGACCTTGACCGCGACCGTTTTGCGCCGTGCCTGTGGTCCGGCCTCGTCAGGCAGGCAAGGCGGTTCGACCCGCTCGTTCATGATGTCGGTCTCATCTTTGGGACGATCTGCAATGCTCGCAGCGGCCGACGATCTCGACCACCTGATGGGTCGGCGTGAACTCGCGGCTCCTGGTCATCGCCGCGACGGCCTTGCGCATGGCCGGCGACGAATCCTCGTCGACGCCGCCGCAGGTCTCGCAGATCAGGAAGGCGACGACCTCGTCGGCGCCATGCCCGTGCAGGCAGGCGACATAGGCGTTGCGCGACGAGAGGCGATGGACGAAGCCCTGCTCGACAAGGAAATCCAGCGCACGATAGACGGAGATCGGCGCGAGCCGACGCCCGCCCGCCGGCGACATCCGGTCGGCGAGATCATAGGCGCCGATCGGGCGGTGGTCGCCATGCAGCGCCTCCAGCGCCTTGCGGCGTATCGGCGTCAGCCTGACGCCGCGCTCGCCGCACAGGCGCTCGGCGCGCGCCAGAGCCTGCCCGGCATGGAGGGAATGGTCATGCGCATGGCGGCAGGCGCCGTCCTCGGCGGCGTGAGCCCGGCCATGGTCATGGCCATGGGCCTGGCGCCCATGCGCGTCCTGAGCTTGGCCGTCAGGCTTCGAGGCTGGGGCGGCTGGCTGCATTTCGGCCGTGTTGCGTTGCAAAATGACATCGGGCAACGTGCTGCGACCACGATGGTCCGCCGCTGCGTGCGTCCGCAACCTAAGCATTTTCGTTCCCGTTGTCAGGAGCCTTGAAGCCGATGTTCCTCAAAGATCGCTGCGCCGCCATCACGGGCTCGACCTCGGGCATCGGGCTCGCCTATGCCCGCGCGCTCGCCGCGGAAGGCGCCAACATCGTCATCAACGGCATCCTGCCGGCGGACGAGGCGGAGAAGCTCCGCGCCGATCTCGCGGCCGAGTTCGGCGTGAAGGCGCTGTTCTCGCCCGCCGACATGACGAAGCCCGCCGAGATCGCCGGATTTGTCGCACAGGCCGAGGCGGAATTCGGCGCGGTCGACATCCTGATCAACAATGCCGGCGTGCAGCATGTCGCTCCGGTCGACGAGTTTCCGATCGAGAAATGGGACATGATCATCGCGATCAACCTGTCCTCGGCTTTTCACGCCACCCGCGCCGCCCTGCCGAAGATGAAGGACAAGGGCTGGGGCCGGATCATCAACACGGCCTCGGCGCACGCCTTCGTCGCCTCGCCGTTCAAGAGCGCCTATGTCGCCGCCAAGCACGGCGTCGCCGGTTTCACCAAGACGGTGGCGCTGGAGGTCGCGACGCAGGGGATCACGGTGAACGCGATCGCGCCCGGCTATGTCTGGACGCCGCTGGTGGAAAAGCAGATCCCCGACACGATGAAGGCGCGCGGGCTGACCAGGGAGCAGGTCATCAACTACGTGCTGCTGACCGCGCAGCCGACCAGGGACTTCGTCACGGTCGAGCAGGTCGCGGCGCTCGCGGTCTTTCTCTGCTCGGACGCGGCGAAGTCGATCACCGGCACGACGCTGCCGATGGATGGCGGCTGGACCGCCGCGTGACCGGCCGGCGCCGGCCCGCCTCGCATCCGGTCGCCGGGCTCGCCGGCCCAAAAGCGGAGAAGCACGTCTCGCTGGCCCTGCAGGGCGGCGGCGCGCACGGCGCCTTCACCTGGGGCGTGCTCGACGCGATCCTGGAGGATGGCCGCCTCGCGATCGAGGCGCTGTCGGGGGCGAGCGCCGGCGCGATGAACGCGGTCGTGCTCTGCGAGGGCTGGATCGAGGGCGGGGCGGACGGCGCGCGGACCAAGCTCGAGAGCTTCTGGCGGGCGATCAGCGTCGATGGCAAGTATGGCGGCTCGGAGCGCTCCCTGATCGACACCTTCCTGGGCGCCTGGAGCGATGGGCGTCCGCCGGGGCTGATCTGGTTCGAGATGCTGTCGAAGGTGGCGAGCCCCTACGACGTCAACCCGCTCAACATCAACCCGCTCCGCGGCGTCGTCGCCGACCTGATCGATTTCGGCAAGGTGCGCGCCTGCCAGGACGTCAACCTCTTCATCAGCGCCACCAATGTCCGCACCGGCAAGATCAGGCTGTTCCGGCGCGAGGAGCTGACGCCCGACCACGTGATGGCTTCGGCCTGCCTGCCGCTGCTGTTCCAGGCGGTCGAGATCGACGGGCAGGCCTATTGGGACGGCGGCTACATGGGCAATACGGCGCTGTATCCGCTGTTCTACGAGGCGCATTGCGACGACATCCTGCTGGTGCAGATCAATCCGCTGCAGCGCAAGACCTTGCCGACCAGGGCGCGCGAGATCCAGGATCGCCTGAACGAGATCACCTTCAACGCCTCGCTGCTGCGCGAGCTGCGTGCGGTCGACTTCGTCAACCGTCTGGTCGATGCCGGCAAGCTGCCGACCGACGACTACAAGCGCGTGCTGATGCACCGGATCGACGGCGGGCCGCCGCTGGCGGCGCTGACCTCGTCGTCGCGGCTGAACGCCGACTGGGATTTCCTGCTGCGCCTGCGCGACATGGGCCGCGCCGCCGCCCGGCGCTGGCTCAAGCGCAACTACAGGGCGATCGGCGAGACCGGCACGCTCGATCTCAAGGAGGCGATTTCCTAAGCGCGCCCGCCAAGGTTCAGTCCATCCCCTCCAGCTCGATGATCATCCCCTCGATCATCCGCAGGCCGATCTGCCAGAAGGCCGGATCGCGCGCATCCAGCCCGAACGGAGCGAGAAGCTCGGAATGGTGCTTGGTGCCGCCGGCCGAAAGCAGCGCGAAATAGCGCGCCTGAAAGCCCTCGGCCGAATTCTGGTAGACGCCGTAGAGCGAGTTCACCAGGCAGTCGCCGAAAGCGTAGGCGTAGACGTAGAAGGGCGAGTGGATGAAGTGCGGGATGTAGCACCAGAACGGCTCGTAGCCCGGGCCGAGACGGATCGCCGGCCCCAGGCTCTCGGCCTGCACGCTCATCCAGAGCTCGCACAGGGCCTCCGCCGTCAGCTCGCCTGATTTTCGCGCCTCGTGGACCTTGCGCTCGAACGAGTAGAACGCGATCTGGCGCACCACCGTGTTGATCATGTCCTCGACCTTGGCGGCGAGCATTGCCTTGCGCTGCTTCTTGTCGCGCGTGCCGTCGAGCAGCCGGCGAAAGGTCAGCATCTCGCCGAAGACGCTCGCCGTCTCGGCCAGCGTCAGCGGCGTCGGCGCCATCAGCGCGCCGTTGGGGGCCGCCAGCACCTGGTGCACGCCATGGCCGAGTTCGTGGGCCAGCGTCATCACGTCGCGCGGCTTGCCCTGGTAATTGACCAGCACATAGGGGTGCGCGGAGGGCACTGTGTGATGGGCGAAGGCGCCGGGGGCCTTGCCGGGGCGGGCCGGCGCATCTATCCAGCCCTCGTCGAAGAAGCGACGCGCGATCCCGGCCATGTCCGGCGAGAAGGCGCCATAGGCGTCGAGCACCGTGTCGCGCGCCTCGGTCCAGGGGATGGTGCGCTGCTCGACCTGCGGCAGGGGCGCGTTGCGATCCCAGAAATCCAGCGCCTCGGCGCCGAACCAGCGCGCCTTGAGCCGGTAATAGCGGTGCGACAGGCGCGGATAGGCCTCGCGCACAGCGGATACCAGAGCATCGACGACCTCGCGCTCGACGCGGTTGGCGAGGTGGCGCGAATCGGCGACGTCCTCGAACCTGCGCCAGCGATCGGCGATCTCCTTGTCCTTGGCCAGCGTGTTGGTGATCAGCGCGAACGTGCGCAAATGGCCGCGGAAGACCGTGCCCAGCGCCTCGGCCGCGCCCTTGCGCACCGCGCCATCGGCGTCCTGCAGCCGGTTCAGCGTCAGTTCGAGCGTCAGTTCGTCGCCGTCGATCGGGAAGCGCAGCGAGGCGATCGTCTCGTCGAAGAGCCGGTTCCAGGCGGCGCGGCCGGTCACGGATTTTTCGTGGAACAGCTCCTCGATGCGGTCCTCGAGCTGGTGCGGCTTGTCCTTGGCGAGGTCCTCGATCCAGGGCCTCCAGTGCGAAAGAGGGGCGGTGGCGGCGACGCCGGCCAGCACCTCCGTGTCGATGCGGTTGAGCTCGAGGCCGAAGAACAGGAGCTCGGTCGAGGCCGTGGTGATCTTGTCCTGCGTGTCGCCATAGAACTTGGCGCGGGTCGGGTCGGTGGTGTCGCCGGAATAGACCAGACCGGCATAGGACATGATCTTGCCCATCAGATCGTCGAGCCGCTCATAGGCGGCCACGGCCTCCGCCATCACGGACGCGGCGTCCGGGCGCTGCGCGATGGCGTCGAGCTTGCCGCGATAGAGCGCGGCGAAACGCCGCGACTCCGCCAGCGCGCGGGCGAGGTCGGCCTCGAAGGCCGGCGAATCCATCGATTCGTAGAGGTGGCTCAGGTCCCATTCCGGAAGCGGCCCGAGCGCGGCCGCCGTCGCCGCCGCCCCGTTGGCCGTTGCGCGCCCGCCCGACGCGCCTGTCCTCCAACCCATCACCATGTCGCACTCACCTTGCCGCCGGGCGGCCGCCCGTCCCTCCCATATGCGCAAAGCGCCGCCCGCGATCAACGGCCATGCGGCGTCAGGCCGGGTGGGACGCCCGAGGCGCCGCTTAAGCGCCGCTTAACCGTTCTGACCGAGGATGCTCCGAAACGGAACACCCAATTCCGCGTCGCCAAGATCCGATCCCAACCGTCCGCGCCTGCCTGGCCTTCGAGGTTTCATGACCGCAACCGTTCTCGTCGTCGACGACGATCCCGTCCAGCGCCGTCTGCTCGACGCGATGCTCAAGCGATTCGGCTACGATGTCGTCGCCACCGAAACCGGCGACGAGGCCGTGCGGCTCCTCGGCGGCGCGGAGGGCGATCGATTCGACGCCGTCGTTCTCGATCTCGTGATGCCCGATCTCGACGGCATGGGGGTGCTCGCCGCCCTGCGCGAACGTGGCGTCGAGACGCCGGTGATCGTGCAGACGGCGCATGGCTCGATCGAAACCGTGGTCTCTGCGATGCGCGCCGGCGCGGTCGATTTCGTGGTCAAGCCGGTCGGGGCCGAGCGCCTGCAGATCTCGATCAAGAACGCGCTCAAGCTGGGCGCTCTGGAACACGAGCTGCGTCACATCAAGCGCCGCGTCTCCGGCCAGCTCGGCTTCCGCGATCTCGCCACCAAGAGCCCGGACATGGCCCGTGTCGTGCGGCTGGCCGAGCGCGCCGCCAAATCGAGCATCCCGATCCTGATCGAGGGTGAATCGGGCGTCGGCAAGGAGGTTCTGGCGCGAGCCGTCCAGGGCTCCAGCGACCGCAGGGGCAAGCCCTTCGTCACGGTCAATTGCGGCGCCATTCCGCATCATCTGGTCGAATCGATCCTGTTCGGCCATGAGAAGGGCGCCTTCACCGGCGCGACCGAGCGCCATGTCGGCAAATTCGTCGAGGCCAATGGCGGCACGCTCTTCCTCGACGAGGTCGGCGAGTTGCCGCTCGACGCCCAGGTCAAGCTGCTGCGCGCGATCCAGGAGAGCGAGGTCGATCCGGTCGGCGCCAAGAAATCCGTGCGCGTCGACATCCGCGTCATCTCTGCGACCAACAAGAGCCTGCTCGAGCAGGTGAAGCGGGCCGAATTCCGCGAGGATCTGTATTATCGCCTCAACGTCTTCCCGATCACGCTGCCGCCGCTGCGCCAGCGCCGCGAGGACATCGCCGATCTGGCGCGCGGCTTCCTGGCGCGTTTTTCAGCCGAGGAAGGCAAGAAGCTGCGCGGCCTCTCGGCCGAGGCGCTGAACCTGCTCGGCAGCTACGACTGGCCCGGCAATGTGCGACAGCTCGAGAACGCGCTGTTCCGGGCGGTGGTTCTCGCCGATTCCGACGAACTCGGAGTCGCCGAGTTCCCGCAGATCGCGGCGCAGGTGGACGGGTTCGACATCCGCATTCCGCCGGCGCCGGCCGCGACGGCGCGCGCGGCCCCGAACGAGCAGCAGCCGCGCATCATCCAGGTTCCGGTGCGCGACCCCAACGCGATCGATCTCGTCTCCGGGTCCGACATGCGCAAGCTCGACGATCTCGAGCGCGAGATCATCACGTTCGCGCTGGCGCATTACCGCGGGCACATGTCCGAGGTCTCGCGCAAGCTCGGCATCGGCCGCTCGACCCTCTATCGCAAGCTCAAGGATTACGGACTGATCGAGAGCGATGACGCGAGCCAGGGTTCCGACGCCGCCTGAAACGGCGTGCCGGCCGGCATAAACCGGCGGTGTTGCCCGCCAGCATCTTGCCCAAACTGACCGATTCACGCACATGATCGCGCGAATCCGCCAATTCACGAGGGAACGGATCATGCGTCTTCGCCACTGGGTCGGCTCGGGGTCGGGACCTGCTCTGGCCCTTCTGCTCGGCGCCGCGGCCGCGCTGGCGCAGCCGGCGCCGGCGCTCGACGAAGTGCTCGGCGTGCCGTTGCCCGAGCAGCCGGCGCTGCTGATCCTCGACAGCGAGAAGCCGGCGCAGGCGGACCCTGGCGCGACGACCGGCGCGGTGGCGGCGCAGGAAGGCGCGGCGTCGCTCGCCTCGGGGGCGGCGCGGCCGGCCACGACCGCGCCTGTGGTGCTCGACATTACCGCCATCGAGCCGTTGACGCAGGATCCGGGACTGCTCCCGCCGCCCGTGATTCTCCCGCCCGCGCTGCCGACCGTGGTGGTCGATCTGCCGCCGCCGGCGACGCCGGCCTTCGAGATCGTCGCCCGGATGACCGAGGGGCTCGCGCTCGCCCGGCTCGGCGAGCGCGAGAAGAAAGATATTCTCGACGCCTATCAGGCCAATGAGAATCGGCCCTTCTGGATCGACGGCAAGGGCTGGAGCGCGGCCGGCGCGTCGCTCGCCGCCCGCATCGGCCGCGCCGGCGAGGACGGGCTGCGCCCGACCGACTATGCGCTGCCGGCTTTCGAGGCGAGCGACAAGGGCAGCCTCGCGGAGGCCGACATCAGGCTCTCGGCGCTGGCTGTGCTGTTTGCGCGCGATGCGCGCGGCGGCCGGATCGACCCGCGCCGGTTGTCGAAGCTGATCACGCCGACGCTGCATCTGCCGTCAGCGACGGAGATTTTGTCGGAACTCACCGCTTCGTCCGACCCCGGCGCCGCTCTCGCCGCCTACAATCCCCCGCATGAGGGCTATCGCCGGCTCAGGGCCAAGCTGGCGGAGATGCGGCTGCATCAGGACGACACGCCGCTGGTGCGCATTCCGGCCGGTCCGCCCCTGCGCGTCGGCATGCGCGACGAGCGCGTGCCGCTGGTGCGCGCCCGGCTCGGCCTCGGCCCGTCCCAGGAGCCGGTGTTCGACCGCTCGACCGCGACCGCGATCGCCGCGTTCCAGAAGCAGGCGGGGCTGCCGGCCAACGGCGTGCTGAGCCCCCAGACGCTGGCCGCGCTCGGCGCGCCGGCGACGGCGCGGGCCGAGCAGGACGTCGTCGCCCAGATGGAGCGCTGGCGCTGGCTGCCGCCCGATCTCGGCGAGAGCCACATCATGGTCAACGTGCCGGAATTCCAGGTCCGCGTCATGCGGCGCGGCGCGGTGGCCCATCAGGCCCGGATCATCGTCGGCAAGCCCGAGACCCCGACGCCGATTTTCTCGCACCGGATGGACCACGTCATCGTCAATCCGTCCTGGTACATTCCTCCCTCGATCCTGAGGAAGGAGATCCTGCCCGGTCTCGCCAGCGATCCGAACTACGCCGCCCGGCGCGGCTATGTCGTGACGCGCGGCCGCAACGGCGCGATCTCGGTGCGCCAGCCGCCCGGCGAGCGCAACGCGCTCGGCTGGATCAAGTTCATGTTCCCCAACGATCACGCCGTCTATCTGCACGACACGCCCAACCGGCGTCTGTTCGCCAATGAGCGGCGCGCATTCAGCCATGGCTGCGTGCGCGTCGAGAACCCGTTCCTGCTGGCCGACCAGGTGCTTGACAGGGAATGGAGCAGCGACCGGCTGAAGCGCCTGATCGGCTCCGGCGAACGGCGCATCAACCTGCCGGCGCCGCTCGCGATCCATCTGGTCTACAACACCCATGTCGTCGGCGCCGACGGCTCGGTGAGCACGTTCGACGACCTCTACGGCTTTCACCGGCTGGTCCGGCAGGCTCTGGAGCCGCGCGGCTGAGCGGCGCGGGCACGGTTTCGCCACGATCGCGGCTTAGCCAGCCGAGGTCCGGTCAGCGGACGAGGAATCTCGCAGGGCCGGCTTGCCGGCGCCGTAACCTCCCGTTAAGCCTTCTCGGCAACTGTTCGTTCACGCTTATCGCGCCCCGAGCTCGGCGCGCATCGAGACGGGTCAAGCAGATTGGGCAGCGCCAGTTCCACCGCGTCGCAACGACCAGGGACGTGCCGGCGCCTGCGGCCGCGCGACGGCGTCCTTGCGGTCGTGACGCTCGGGATCGTGCTCTGTGGCGCGCGCGCGACGCAGAACGCCGTCGCCAACGGCGACACGCGCACCCTGACGATCAGGCACATGCATACAAAAGAGGAGACGACCGTCACCTTCAAGCGTGACGGCCGCTATGTCTCCGAGGCTCTCGAGAAGCTGAACTGGGCGTTGCGCGACTGGCGCACTGACGAACCGATCCGGATGGATCCGCGCCTGTTCGATCTCGCCTGGGAGGTTCACCGCGCCGTCGGCTCCGAGCAGCCTTTCCACGTGGTCTCCGCCTATCGCGCCCCGGGCACCAACGCCATGCTGCGCCGCCGCTCGCGGGCCGTGGCCAAGCACAGCCAGCATACGCTGGGCAAGGCGATGGATTTCTACCTGCCGGATACGCCGACGGCCCGCATTCGCGAGGCCGGCATGCGGCTGCAGCGCGGCGGCGTCGGCTTCTATCCGGGCGCGCACACGCCGTTCGTCCACCTCGACGCCGGCTCGGTCAGGTCGTGGCCGAGGATGACGCGTGACCAGCTCGTGCGCCTGTTCCCCGACGAGAAGACCGTGCATCTGCCCGCCGATGGCAAGCCGCTCGACGGCTACGAGCTGGCGCGGGCCGACATCCTGGCGCGCGGCGGCGCCGTCGCGGGCTACGGCGCCGCCGATCTCGACGAGGGCGCGGTGATCTCGAGCGGCGGCAAGAGCCTGTGGGCCTCGCTGTTCGGCGGCGACGACGAGGAGGCCGATTCGCGTCCGACGCGCGGGCGGGCGCGGGCGCCGAGGCAGCAGCCGGCGGTGCTGGTCTACGCGACCCCCGCCCATGGCGACGGAAATTCCAACGATGGCGGGCGTTTCGCGGTCGCGGCCGCGCCGGCTCCGCCGGCCGACGCCCTGTTGCGCGAGCGGACCAACCGGCTGGCGCCGAAACCGGTCGAGCCGCAGGCGCCGCAGATCGCTTCGCTCGCGGGGCAGGCCGCTTCGCCCGCGAGCCAGCCGAGGCTGATCGACACGCCGTTGCCGCTGGCGCGCCCACGCGGGCTCGCCCTGCCGCCTTCGGCGGCCGAGTCCGTGCAGGTGGCCGCCCTGGCGCAGGCGGGCTGCGCGCTGGCCTTCGCTCCGCAGCCCGGCCTGCCGCCGCGCCGGCCCGACGCGATCGGGGCCCTGATCGCAGCCACCGCGCCGGCCGCGCCGATCCTGGCCCCGATTCCGCCGGCGCGCCCCGCAGCTTTCGGCAGTCTCGCCGGGCCGGGACTGGCGGCGGAGCTTGGGCTGCGCGGCCCCGGCGACGACGCGCCGGCGCCGCCGCAGGGCCGGCTCGTCAGCGTCAGCCACCCGATGCCGCCGGGCAGACCGCGCAGCGAGACGGCTGTCGCGGCCGCGGCGACGGCGGACAGGCACACCCCGATCGTCGCGCGATACGACGCGGATCGCGGCGGGCTCGATGCGCTTTTCGCGGTCGTGGCGCAGGCGCCGCCCGACGAGGCGAAGGCGACCCGCGTGGCGCTCGCCCGCACCCGCCCGACGACGCCGCTTCACGCGATCCAGAGCCCGAGCCCGGCGGCGGCGCTCGGCTTCAGCCATGTCGCCCCGAACGACGCCGGAACCAGCAGTTTCAGCGGTCCGGCGGTCAAGCCGCTGCCGACCAACTTCGTCCAGAACTGACCGGCGGCGCGGCGCGCCCGCGCTACGGCTCCTCGCGGTCGATCGGCCAGAGCCTGAAGATGTCCCGTTCCTCGCAGGCGCGCGCCTGAGCCGCCAGCGCCGGCCAGCGCTCCGCAGGCGCGACATCCGGGATCACGAAACGGCAGAAGCCCCAGGCGATGACGGCCGCGATGTCCGCCGGACGCAGCTCCGGCGGCGATCCGAGTTCGCCGCGCCGCGCGGCCTCGTCGAGGAGATCGAGCGCGCTGTGGAGCTGCGCCGTGATGCGCTCCCACCATGGCTCATGGCGCCGCGCTTCCGGCCGCTTGCGCTCGTATTCGACGGCGACGGCCTTGTCCGCCGCGACGACGCCGATGCCGGTGAGGCTCAGGTCGCGGCTGCGGGCGCGCGGGTCGGCCGGCCTGAGCGAGCGGCCGGCGAGATCTTCCATGTGCTGGATGATCAGGCTCGAATCGGTGATCACCACGCCGTCGTCGGCGAGCAGCGTCGGCGCCTTGATCAGCGGGTTGATGGCGCGAAACGCCTCCATGTGCCGGAACACCGAGACCGAGCGATGCTCGAAGGCGAGGCCGAGCGACGATCCGGTGACGGCGGCGCGACGGACATAGGGGCTGTCCAGCATTCCCACGAGCAGCATGGCGATTTCCGTTCGGTTCGGACCGGGAGAGTGCCGGGCCTGGGCGGCCACGCCACGCGAATTCGCGTGATTTCATGCATCACGGAGATCGATGGCGTGCGAGCCCAGGCACGTGGCCCGTCAGGCGCTCTCGCCGACCGCCTGAAGATAGAGATCGAGGATCGCCTCCTCCTCCTTGCGCTCGTTCAGGTCGCGCTTGCGGATGGCGATGACCTTGCGCAGCACCTTGACGTCGTAGCCGTTGGCCTTCGCCTCGCCATAGACCTCCTTGATGTCGTCGGCGATAGTCTTCTTCTCCTCCTCGAGCCGCTCGATGCGCTGCACGATGCTCTTGAGCTGATCGCCCTGAACCGGCTCGTCCATGCTGAAATCCTTCTCGTCCGCGAGGGTGGGGAATGAGGCCGCAGGGGTTCGCATCGCATGGCGCCCGTCGTCAAGCGCCCGCCAGGTCAGCTTGGCGCGCGGTCAACAGCCGTGCTGTCGCATGACGCCGGCTGCTCGCGCCGCAACTGCGCCAGGCAGCCGGGCAGAACGGCCGCGAGCCGCAGGCCCCATCCGCGGGCGGCGTGCGACGTCGCGATCAGGTCCTGCCGGACCTCGATCAGCACATCTGGGAGGCCGCGCCTTGTCGCATGGCGGTCGATCGTGTCGCCCGGCAGGCCGCCGGCATAGGGCTCGTTGTCGCCGACGACGAGGTCCTTCTCGCGGCGCAGCGCGGCGATCAGGAGCTTCGCCAGCGCACCCGGATCGTCCCAGAGCACGCCCACATGCCAGGGCCGCGCCGCCTGCTTCCAGAACGGCGTGAAGGAATGCATCGAGACGATCGCCGGCGGATGGCCGGCCGCCAGCGCGCGCTCGATCGCGGCGGTGATAGCGGCGTCGTAGGGCGCGTAGAAACGCGTGATGCGCTCCGCCACGCCGGCCTCGTCGAGGTGGCGGTTGCCCGGCACCAGCGCTCCGTCGGACAGGCGCATCACCAGCGTCGGGTCGTCGAGACCGCGATTGGGGTCGATCAGCAGCCGCGAGAAATGGCTCAGCACCGCCGGCGCCCCGAGAGCGCCCGCCAGCGCACGGGTCATCTCGGCCGCGCCGATGTCGTAGGCGATATGACGCTCGAGTTGCTCCGGCGGCAGACCCAGCGAGCCGAGCTCGGGCGGCATGGCGTTGGCGGCATGGTCGCAGAGCAGCAGCAGCCCGGTCGCGCAGTCGCCGGCGATCACCTCGACATCGCCGGCCGCGCGCGGCCCCGTGGCGGCGCCGGACGGGCCGGGCGAGGCGGACGCCTTGATCGAAAGGTCACCGGCTGACATGCGCGCCTGCGAAAAAACCGCAATCTTTGGGAGACGACTCGGGTGACGTCCCCGGCGAGGCGACTTAAAAGAAACCGGACCGAAAGTCGAATGAATCGGCGCGGCCGGGGCGAAGGGCGTGGCGGGCTTGCAGCGATCCAGCGATGAATCCGGCCCGGCGCGCGAGATCGCGCGGGCGATCTTCGACGCCGCCGTCGCCCGCGCCCATCCGGCCGGCTGCCTGAGCGCGCATCTGCCCGCGCCGCCGGCGACGGGGCGTCTCATCGTGCTGGCGGCGGGGAAGGCGGCCGGCAGCATGACCGCCCTGGCCGAGGCGCATTATCTCGATACCGGCCTGCCACACGAACGGCTGCTCGGCCATGCCGTCGCCCGGCATGGCTACACCGCGCCGACGCGGCATATCCCGATGCTGGCCGCCGGCCATCCGGTTCCCGACCAGGGCAGCATCGACGCCGCCGAACGGGCGCTGGAGCTGGCGCGAGGCGCGGGCGCTGAGGATCTCGTGCTGGTGCTGCTCTCGGGCGGCGGTTCGGCGAACTGGGTCGCGCCGGCGGGCGGGTTGACGCTGGCGCAGAAGCAGGCGGTCAACAAGGCCCTGCTGCGCTCGGGCGCTCCGATCGGCGCGATGAACACCGTGCGCAAGCGGCTCTCGCGGATCAAGGGCGGGAGGCTCGGCCTCGCCTGTGCGCCGGCCCGGCTGCTGACGCTGGCGATCTCCGACGTGCCGGGCGACGACCCGGCCGCCATCGCCTCGGGACCGACCGTGCCCGACCCGACGAATTCGGCCGAGGCCCGCGCCATCGCCGCGCGCTACGGCCTCGATCTGCCGCCGGCGGCGCGCGCGCTGCTCGACGACGCGGACGGCGAGACGCCGAAGCCGGGCCACCCGGCCTTCGCCGGCAGCGCGTTCCACATCATCGCGCGCCCTGCCGACGCCATGGCCGCCGCGCGCCGCGCCGCCGAGGCGGCAGGCTACGCGGTG
>JAKFWE010000029.1 GCA_021732895.1 Allobosea sp.
TGCTCGATCATCAGGATGGTGACGCCTTTCGAGCGAAGCTCCATCAGGATCGAAAATGTCTCCTGCACCAGAATCGGCGACAACCCGATCGAGGGCTCGTCGATCAGCACCAGCTTTGGGTCGAGCAGCAGTCCGCGCACGATCTCGAGCTGCTTCTGCTGGCCGCCCGAGAGCGTCGACGCCTGAGCGTTCGCCTTCGTTCTGAGAGACGGGAAGCGGTCGAGCGCCGCCTCGATGCGCCTCGGCATGTCGGTGATCTGCGAACCGGCGGCGACCGCGCCGAGCTCGATGTTGTGGCGCACCGAGAGCTCGGGAAAAATGTTGCGCCCCTGCGGCACATAGCAAATGCCCGCCTCCAGCAGCTTGCGCTGGCCCCAGTTGGTGATGTCCCGCCCTTCGAGCCGGATATGGCCCTCGCGCACCTTGAGCAGGCCGAAGATCGCCTTGAACACGGTCGATTTGCCGGCCCCGTTGGGGCCGATCACGGTGGTGATGGCGGCGCGCTTCACCTTGAAGCTCGTGCCGTTGAGGATCGTCATTGGGCCGTAGCCGCCGACGACGCCGTCGAGTTCGAGGATGGGCGTCATGCTCAATGCCCCAGATAGGCGTCGATCACGGCGGGGTTCGCCCTGACCTGCGCCGGCGTGCCTTCCGCCAGCACCTTGCCCTCGGCCAGCACGATCACCCGCGAGCACAGGCTCATCACGAAATCCATGTTGTGCTCGATCACGACGAAGGTCGCGCCCTGCTCGGCGTTGATGGCGCGCAGGCGCTCCTTCAGATCGCCGAGCATGGTCAGGTTGACGCCGCCCGCCGGCTCGTCGAGCAGCACGAGGCGCGGGCCGGCCATGAACGCCATCGCCGCGTCGAGCAGCTTCTGCTGGCCATAGGACAAGCCCCCCGCCTTTTCGTCGACCAGATGGCCGAGCTTGAAGAAGGCGATCATCTGGTCGGCCTTTGCCGACAAGCCCGCATCGCGCGGCCCGAAGAAGCGCGACAGCATCGTGCCCTCATGCTCCTGGCCGGCGAGGATCAGGTTCTCGCGCACGGTCAGCTCGGGGAAGACCTGGAGGAGCTGGAAGGTCCGGCTGACGCCGCGCCGGTTCAGCTCCGAGGGACGCAGATTGGTGACGTCGCGGCCGTCGAGCTTCACGCTGCCTTCCGTTGGTTCGAGCTGGCCCAGAATGCAGTTGAACAGGGTGGATTTGCCGCAGCCATTGGGGCCGATGATGCCGAGGATCTCGCCCTCGTTGACCGAGAAGGAGACGCCGTTCACGGCCTTGATGCCCCCGAATGCCTTGTGGAGATTGGTGACTTCCAGAACCTGGTTCATCGGCCGGCTCCCTTGCCGGTGAGTTTGCGCCAGCCGCGCTCCATGAGCCCGCTCATGCCCTGCGGGCAAGCGATCAGCAGCAGCATGACGATGGCGGCGAAGATGATCAGGTAGAGCGAGCCGGCGAAGCGCAGCCATTCCGGCAGGACGACGCCGAGCAGCGCGCCGATGAAGGGGCCGAGCAGATAGCCCGAGCCGCCGGCCACCACCATCAGCAGCAGGAAGAAGCTCTGCGACAGCGAGAACGGCGAGGGGTCGATGAACTCGACCAGCGGCGCGTAGAGGGCGCCCGCAAAGCCGGCATAGGCCGAGCCGATGGCGAAGGCGAGCAGCGTGTAGAGCCGCGTGTCGACGCCCAGACTCGCCGCCCGGATCGGGTTCTCGCGCAGCGCCGTGAAGGCGCGGCCCCAGGGCGAGCGGATCATCCACCACAGCACGACGGCGAGGATGAAGGTGATGACCACGACGAAGCGGTGGAATTCCAGCGCGTTGAACAGCTTTATGCCGAGGAAGTCCGGCCGGTTGATGTTGGAGATGCCGAAGACGCCGCCGGTCAGCCATTGCTCGTTGCGCAGGATCAGCCAGATCAGCGTCGAGAAGGCGAGCGTGACGAAGGCGAGGTAATGCGCCTTGACGCGCAGCGCCGGGAAGCCGAGCACCAGCCCGACCGCGAAAGTCAGGAGACCGGACAGGGCGAAGCACGCATACCAGGAGACGCCGTATTTCGTCGTCAGGATCGCGGTCAGATAGGCGCCCAGCCCCATGAAGGCGGCCTGCGCCAGCGATTTGAGCCCGGCATAGCCGAGCGTCAGGTTCAGCCCCATCACGGCGATGCTGGTCACCAGCCAGAGCGACAGCACATAGGCGCCGTATCGCCCCATGCCGACCGGCGCGAACCAGAGGATGGCGGCGCCGGCGATGAGCGTCAGCAGCGTGCCGTCGACGAAGCCGGGGAGGGCGAGCGAGCGGCTGCTCGTCCGCGGCGGAGAGTGGTCGGACAGACCCTGGCGGCTCACGGGCGCGGTCATACGCGGCGCTCCTCTTTGCGGCCCATCAGGCCTTCCGGCTTGAGCAGGATGATGACGACGAGCAGGACGAGCGGCACGGCGAGCCGGTAGGAGCTGGAGATGTAGGCGGCGGCCATCGAGTCGACGATGCCGACGATCAGCCCGCCGACGAGCGCGCCGCGGACCTGGTTGAAGCCGCCGACGATCGCCGCGATGAAGGCGAACAGGCCGATCACCTCGCCATTGGAGAACTTCGCCAGATAGATCGGCGAGATCAGCACCGAGGCGACGACCGCGAGCGCCGCATTGATCGCGAAGGTCAGCAGCACCATCCGCTCGACGGGGATGCCGAGGATGCGCGCGACCGTCGGGTTCTGCGCGGTGGCCTGCATCTGGCGGCCGAGCCGCGTGCCGCCGACGAACCATTGCAGCAGGAAGATCACGGCAAACGCCACGCCGATGATCGCCAGATGCTGCAGCGAGACCGCCGCGCCGAACACCTCGATCGTCTGCGACGGCGCGAAGGACGGGAAGGTCTGCGCCTCGGCCGAGAAGCCGTCCTTGGCGCCCTCCTTCATGATGATCGAGAGCGCCATCGTGGCGATGGCGAGCGGCAGCACGCCGTGCCGGATCATCGGGTCCACGACGAAGAGCTTGAAGCCGACGCCGAAGATCAGGATGAACGCCGCGATGCCGATCAGCGCGCCGAGCCAGACCGGCGCGCCGAGCAGCTTGATCGCCAGCAGCACGAAGATCGCCGGCAGCATGACGAACTCCCCCTGGGCGAAGTTGATCGTCTGCGAGGTCTGCCAGACCAGCGTGAAGCCGATCGCCGCCAGCGCATAGATCGCGCCCGTGGCGATGCCGGCGATGAGATAGGCGATGAATTCGGCCATGGCGGGGTCTCGCGTTTGGTCGTCATGGTCGGGCTTGACCCGACCGTCTCTGGACGAAAGCCGTCATTGCGAGGAGGCGGAGCCGACGAAGCAATCCAGGAGGACGTAGAGCGCGCGGCTCTGGATTGCTTCGCTTCGCTCGCAATGACGATGAGCGCAGCCGCGATTACGGGTTGATCTTCGGCAGCGTGGCGTTGATCACCTGCTTGCCGGCGATCACCTCGGCGAGGAAGCTGACGCGGTCGATGTCGCCGTTTTTCTCGATCGTGGTCTCGATCATGATGCCGGGCTCGTCGGAGGGCTTGATCGTCGCGCCGCGCAGCGTGTCGGCCAGGCCCTTCTTGTCGAACTTCTTCTGCTTCTCGGTCGCCCACTTCACCATGTGGACGGCCATGTAGCCCTTCAGGCCGTTATGGTCGGAGGCGTAATTGTACTTCGCCTGGAACTTCCTGCCGAAGTCCTGAAAAGCAGGCACCGGCGCGTCGATCGAGAGACCGACATGGCCCTTGACGCCGTTCGCCGCATCGCCCGCCAGCGCGATCACCTTGGCGCCGAGCAGCGTCGTCTCGCCGACCATCGGCTTGGTCACGCCCTGCTGCTTGGCCGCGGTCAGGAAGCGGGCGCTCTCCTCCTCGTTCAGATAGACGAAGACGGCGTCGGCGTTGGCGTTCTTGACCTTGATGGCGTCGGCGGCGAAATCGGCCTGGCCCTGCTCGGTCGAGACGTCGGCCGCGACCTTGATGCCGGCCTTGGCCAGTTCGGGCAGGATGGCGTCGCGCCCGCCCTTGCCGAAATCGTTGTTGACCCAGACCACCGCGACCGAACCGGCCTTGACCGTGTTCTTGAGATAGGCCGCGATCTTGGGCATCGCCGCGCTCTGGCTCAGCGAGGTCCGGAAGATGTAGTCGTTGCCCTGCGTGGTCAGGCCGGCCGCCTCGCCGCCGACGATCTGGGCGATCTCGGCGCGCTGGGCGATCTGCATCGAGGCGCCGATCGGGCCGGAGAAGACCGGGCCGAGCACGGCGTAGGTGCCCTCGTCGATGGCGCGCTGCACGGCGGCCCGCGTGTTGCCCGGGTTGGTCTGCGTGTCGTAATGCACGATCTCGATCTGCCTGCCGAGAATGCCGCCCTTGGCGTTGATGTCGGCGACGGCGAGGTCGATGCCGTTCTTCCAGTTGGTGCCGGCGGTGGCGCCCGCGCCCGACAATTCGACCACGTTTATGAGCTTGACCTTGTCCTGCGCCAGCGCGGGCAGGCTCAGGGTCGCCGCCACGGCGGCGGCAAGGATCCATTGCGTCTTCATGTTGTCGTCTCCTCCAAAAATCACGGCGGTTTCTTGTATCGCCCGGCTCGTCCGGGTCGTCTTCAGGCTGCGTGGCGCTTGGCCTCCCGCGCAGCGAGGCTTCGGTCGAAGGCGGTCGCGATCGCCTCGTAGGGCGCGGTCGCGCCTGTGAAAAGAGCAAAGGCGTCCACCGCCTGATGGATCGAGAGCTCGCGCCCGGTCATCACCATAGCGCCGACATTGCGCGCGCCGATCAGCAGCGGCGTCCAGAGCGGATGGTAGACCGCGTCGGCCACCCATTGCCGGGCGCGCAGCAGCGTGGCTGGCACGGGCGTGTCGCGGTTGGGCAGCATACCGACCGGCGAGCCGTTGACGATGCCGGCGACATCCGCGACCGCCGCCTCGACCGTCGCGGCGACCTCGACCTGCGCCCGGCCGGCGAGCTGTGTCGCCAGGCCCTCGCATTTTGCCCGGTCGGGATCGAACAGCCGCAGCCGCGTCACGCCGCAGGAGGCGAGCGCGAATCCGATCGCCTTGCCGACGCCGCCCGCCCCGATGATCGCGACGGGCGCGTCGCCGTCGTCGCGGCCGAGCGCGCGATAGGCTGTGGCGAAGCCGGTCGCGTCGGTGTTGTGGCCGGTGAGCTTGCCCTTGCGCGCCACCACGGTGTTGACCGCGCCGATCGCGGCGGCGTCGGGCGAGAGCGCGTCGAGCAGCGGGATCACCGCTTCCTTGTAGGGGAAGGTGATGTTGACGCCCGAGAAACCGAGCCGGCGCACGCCGTCGAGCATCGCGGAAAGATCGTCGCGGCGCGCGCCGGACACCTCGATCAGGTGATAATGCAGATCGATCCCGGCGGCGCGCGCGGCGGCTTCGTGCATCGCCGGCGCGGCGGAATGGGCGATCGGCGAGCCGATCAGGCCCAGCAGCACCCGCTTCGTCCGGTTCGCGATCGGAAATTCCGGCATGCCCGTCCCTCTCATCGTTCGCCCGTCATCCATGCGGGCGTTGCGACGCGTCACATAAGCCGATTTGCGCCGCTAACGCGATAACCAATCCGTCGTGATTACCTAACCTCATGTTATCTTTCGCTGCGGCCAGGACATGGCGGCGCGGACATGGCGGCCGGGCGCGGCGTCACCACCGCGTTCATCTCCTCGCGCAGCAGGCTGACGAAGGTTTCGGCGTAGAGCGAGGGCGCCTTGTCGTTCTTGATCGCGACGTAGGTCTGGAACTGCGTCGGCTCGGCGATCGGGATCGTGGCGATGCCCTGCATCGAGCCGTGCGCCACGGTGAACTGGTCGATGATCGCGATGCCCAGCCCGGCGCGCACCAGCGAACACACCGTCGTTCCGAAGCGCGCCTTGATGATCATGTCGTAGGCCAGCCCCTGCCGCTCGAAGATTTCGCTCATCACCCGGCCGTAAGGGTCGGTCGGGTCGATGCCGATCAGCGGATGGGCGACGATCTCGGCCGCAGCCACCCGGTCGCGCCCGGCCAGCGCGTGGCCCTCGGGGACGATGCAGAGCAGCTCGCCCATCGCCAGCGGCACGAAATCGATGCCGGGATGGTCGAGCCTGTAGCTCATCGCCGCGATCTCGCCCTTGCCGAGCAGGAGATAATCGAGCGCCTCCTCGATCTTCAGGATGTTGATGTCGAGCCTGAGGTCGGGATGCTTGCGCCGCAGCCGCTCGATCGCGCGCGGCACCATGACATGGCAGATGCTCGGCACCGAGCCGATCCGCAGTTCGATGCCGCCGCCGCGCTCGATCCGGCCGAGCGTGTAGTGCAGGTCATCGACCTTTTTGTAGACCCCGTTGATCTGCTCGAAGATGTCGTTCGCCTCCGGCGTCGGCACATAGCGGCCATGCCTGCGCTCGAAGAGCTTGAGCCTGAGCGTCCGTTCGGTGTGCTTCATCAGCCGGCTGATGCCGGGCGCGGAGACGTTCAGGAGCTTCGCCGCGCCCGAGATCGTGCCGGTGATCATGATCGCGCGGATCACCTCGATCTGGCGCAGCGTGAGCATGGCGGACGGGTTCCCGGGTTCTGGTCTCGGGCCAGCGGAGGAGGCGGCGGGGAGGGAGTCAAGCGGGACACGCCCTGCGGTCTCCATCGGCGGGTTGCATGCCCGCCGGGCAGCGACGACACTGCGGCCATGCCGGTTTCGCGGAGAGCCATCATCCGTGGCCGGAAAGAAGCCTGCCGCCGGGGAGACGCGCGATGACCGAACCCTACAAGGGCATATTGCCGATCGCGCCGACGATCTTCCACGACAACGGCGATCTCGACCTCGAGGGCAACCGCCGCGTCATGGACCTGATGGTCGATCAGGGCGTCGACGGCATCTGCATCCTGGCGAATTTCTCCGAGCAGTTCCTGCTGACCGACGCTGAGCGCGAGCAGGTCATGCGGCTCTCGCTCGAGCAGGTCGCAGGCCGCGTGCCGGTGATCGTCACGACCTCGCATTTCTCGACCCGCATCGCCGCCCAGCGCGCGAAAGCGGCGGCCGACGCCGGCGCGAAGATGCTGATGATGATGCCGCCCTATCACGGCGCGCTGCTCAGGGCCGACGAGCAGGGCATGATCGAGCATTTCAGCATGGTGGCCGACGCCTGCGGCATCCCCATCATCCTGCAGGACGCGCCGCTGTCCGGCGTGACGCTGAGCGTGCCCTTCATGGTGCGGCTGGCGAAGGCTGTCCCGCTCGTCTCCTACTTCAAGATCGAGGTGCCCGGCACGGCGAACAAGCTGCGCGCCCTGATCGAGGCCGGCGGCTCGGCCGTCGCCGGCCCTTTCGACGGCGAGGAGGGGATCACGCTGATGGCCGACCTCGACGCCGGCGCCACCGGCACGATGACCAGCGCGATGATCCCGGACCTGATCAGGCCGATCCTGACCGCCCACGCATCGGGCGACCGCGGGCGGGCGGCCGCGCTCTATGCGAAGGTGCTTCCGATCATAAACTACGAGAACCGCCAGTGCGGCCTGCGCTCGGCCAAGGCGGTGATGAAGGAGGGCGGCGTGATCGGCAGCGAGGCCGTGCGCCACCCGTTGACTCCGCTGCATCCAAAGACGCGCGAGGGCCTGATCGAGCTGGCGCGCGACCTCGACCCGCTGGCGCTGCGCTGGGGGAAGTAGAGCAGCGAACGTTCATCCGCCATCGCGAGCGTAAGCGAAGCAAGCCAGCGGGGCGTCGAGCGCCACCGCTCTGGATTGTTTCACTACGCTCGCAATGACGGACAGCGGGATGCGGCTCGGGACGAGCCGATGCCGCGAGATGGCGGCGGCAAGTTGCCTCGTCGGTCCTTTGTCGGGGCGTGGCCTGGCGGCTTGTGCGCCGCGCCGTCGCCTGCGCAGATGCGCATCGAACGCCGCAACGACCGGGACGAGACCGATGCCGACAACCACCGAGACCCTTCGCGACGCCCTCGTCGCGGCTCGCCGTGCCCATTCGCTGGTCGAGATGGCGAGCCAGCCCGTCCCCGCCGGCTTCGACGAGGCGCTGGGCGTCCAGGCCGCCGTGGCGCGGGAGCTGGGGCAACAACAAGCGGGCTGGAAGGTCATGATCGCGCCGGACGGCACGGCCCTGGCCGGGTTGATGGCCGGCCCCTATCTGGCGCCGGGCGACGCCTATGTGGGCGCCGCCGACAGCCCGCTGCTGGTCGAGATCGAGCTTTGCCTGCGCCTTTCGGGCGACCTGCCTTATCGGCCGGACCAGCCCTGGACGCGCGCGCAACTGCTGGACCGCTGCGACAGCGTCTTCCTCGGCATCGAGATCGTGGAAAGCCGCCTGGCCAACTGGACCGGCGTGCCGCTGCCGCTCTGGGTCGCCGATGCGGTCGGCCATGGCGGCTATGTCATCGGGCCGGACCTCGATGCCTCGATCCTCGATGATTATGCCGGCCATGGCTGTTTCGTCTCCCTCGACGGCGAGACGCTCTATGAGAAGCCCGCCGTCCACAACAACGGCGACCCGCTGGTTCCGGTCCTGGCCTGGGCCAATCGCCCGCGCGAAGCGTTCTTCGATCTTCGCGCCGGGCAGATCGTCACCACGGGCAGCCTGTGCGGCGGCGTGCTCGCCCCGGGCAAGGGCGAGATCATCACGAAACTGGGTTCGCTGGCGCAAGTGCAATTGACGCTGCGCTAGCCTATAGCGACGGTCATCGCTGCCCGGATTCGGCGCATCGTGACGCGATCATCATCGGAACACAGTTCGACCGTAATCTTTCTGTGATGCGTGGCGTTGCGCCGGAGGGTTGATGCGATTCTGGCGGAGGGCGATGCGTTTCGGCGGTAGCGGCTATTCATGCGCGATCATTGCGATGATGGCGCTTGAACCGGCCCCCGCGACGGCGCTCGACCTCTCTGTCATCGATCCGTTCGGCCTCTTCACCAGCAAGGAAAAACCGCTGGAGGCGAGCGCCGCGAGCCTGCCCTATGCGCTGAATTTCGATCTCGGAGGCGCCGAAGACGCCAAGGTCCTGACAAGGACCCTGCAGGACGCCTCGCTGCTCTATCGCCTGCGCCAGGACGCGCCCCCGGACGGCGAAACGCTCGCCCGCCGCATGGCGGCCGATCTGAACCCTCTGGTCGATGCGCTCTGGTCGCAAGGCTATTTCAACGCCGAGATCGCGATTACGGTCGATGGCGCAGCGCTGCGGGTGGGGCAGGAGCCGGGCGCAGCCCTGGTCCGCGTGCTCGAAGCCTATCGCGATCGCGCGCCCGCGCCGGTGACAGTGAAGGTGACGCCCGGTCCCGTCTTCGGCCTGCGCGATGTCGCCGTCGTCGAGCGCGGGCAGGGCGCCGGCGGCGCGATCGCCGATCCGGCCAGGGTCTCGCGCCTGAAGCCGGGCGATCCGGCGACCTCGGCCTCGCTGCGGGCCGCGCAGGCGGCGCTCGTCGATCATCTGCGCAATCGTTCTCGTCCGCTCGCCAGGGTCGTCGAGTTGCGCCCGGTGGTCGATCACGCCGCGCGCATCATGGACGTCACCTATATCGTCGAACCGGGCCCGGTCGCGGGCTTCGGCGACGTCACGATCGGCGACACGGTCGATATTCCCCCTGAGGTGGTGCGCTCCTTCGTCTATCTGGAGCCGGGCGATCCCTACTCGCCGAAGGCGCTCGCCGACACGCGCAGGTCCGTCGCGACCATTCCCGCCATCGCCTCGGTGCGCATCCGCGAGGCGCAGAAGCTCGA
Source organism: Allobosea sp. (assembly GCA_021732895.1). Taxonomy (GTDB): domain Bacteria; phylum Pseudomonadota; class Alphaproteobacteria; order Rhizobiales; family Beijerinckiaceae; genus Allobosea. Next base: position 9,716 of record JAKFWE010000029.1, read on the forward strand.
TGCGTCGGGCAACCTGCCGCTCTTCGTCGACGTGACCGAGCGGCCCAAGCGGCTGATCGGCTTCTCGGCGCGGTATTCGACCATCGACGGCCCGGCGGTGAAGACCTACTGGGAGCACCGCAACCTGTTCGGCGGGGCCGAGCGGCTCCGGCTCGAAGGCGACGTGTTCTTCGCGCCGCGCATCGACGGCTCGCGAATCACGCGGTTCGAGGATTTCGAGCGTTCCGATATCGGCGGGCGCTTCGCCTTCAGCTTCCTGAAGCCGGCGCTCGGCGGCAGCCGCTACGACTTTTTGCTCGACGGCGCCGCGACCCGCGAGCGCGTCGGCACGAATCGCTATGGCGGATACACCGCCCGCTACGCCAATGCGACGGCCGCGATCCGGCGGCGCTTCAGCGACGTCTTCTCGATCCAGGCCGGGCTCGAGGTCGAACGCGGCCAGACCAGCGATGTCCTCGGCAGGATCGACTACACGCTGGTCGGCGTTCCGCTCTCGGTGAAATTCGATTCGACCGACAGCCTGCTCGATCCGACGCGGGGCGTCAGGGCGACGGCCTCGGTCACGCCCTATCCGACGTTCTTCGGTTCCAGCGTCGGTCTGGTGCAGAGCAAGGCGGCGCTGTCGGGCTATTACGCGCTCGACGCGGACGCGCGCTACGTGCTGGCGGCGCGCATCGGGCTCGGCTCGATCGCCGGCGCCGGCCTCGACGATGTCCCCGCGACGCGGCGCTTTTACGCCGGTGGCGGCGGTTCCGTGAGGGGCTACGCCTATCGTTCGCTCTCGCCGCTCGGCCCTCTCGGCCAGCTCACCGGCGGCCGCTCCCTGTTCGAAGGCTCGCTGGAGGCCCGCGTCAAGATCACCGATACGATCGGGATCGTGCCTTTCTTCGACGCCGGCGCGGCTTTCGAATCCAGCGTCCCGAATTTCAGGGAGAGGTTGCAGCTCGCCGCCGGTCTGGGGCTGCGCTACTATACGCCGATCGGGCCGATCCGCGTCGATGTCGCGGCGCCCCTGAATCCGCGCAAGGGCGACCGGCCCGTCGCGCTCTATGTCAGCATCGGGCAGGCGTTCTGATGGGCAAGCGCCTCACCCTCGCTCGGCTGCTCTGTCTTGTGCTCGTTCTCGGGATCGGGCTGGTCGTGTCGGCGCGGCTCGGCGGCTTCGCCCAGAACGCGCAGACCGAGCGCGGCGTGCTGGCGGATTTCATTTCGCGGGCGCTGTCGAGCGAAACCAGCCAGGTCTCGATCGGCGCGGTCGATGGCGCGCTCTCCTCCGACGCCACGATCCGCGACATCGTCATCTCCGATCGCGAGGGGCCGTGGCTGCGCCTCGACCGGGCGCGGCTGATCTGGCGGCGCACGGCGCTGCTGTTCCGGCGGCTCGAGGTCGACCGGCTCGAGATCGGCAAGCTCGAAATCCTGCGCAGGCCCGCCCCGCAACCTGCGGCAGCGCCCGCGAGCGACGCGCCGCTTCTGCCGGAGCTGCCTCTGAAAGTGGTGATCACGGCCTTCCAGCTCGGCGAACTGGCGCTCGGCCAGCCGGTCGTCGGCGTTTCGGCGCGCATCGGCGCCTCCGGCTCGGCCACCCTGGGGCCGCCGGCGGAGGGGCTCGATCTGCGCCTCGACGCCCGTCGGCTCGATTCGGCGGGAGAGTTCTCGCTGCGCCTGAATTTTGTGCCGCAATCGACGCGGCTTAGGCTGGAGGCCCGGATCGACGAGCCGCAGGGCGGGCTGATCGCCCGTCTCGCCGATCTGCCGGGCCAGCCGCCGGTGAAGCTGGCCCTGACCGGCGACGGACCGCTCGACGCCTTCCGCTCCGAGCTCGACTTCACCGCCGGCGACGCCATTGGCGCGCAGGGCCAGGCGACGCTGTCTCGCGCCGGCGCGCGCCGCGATCTCGCGCTGGCGCTCGACGCTAGGATCGGGGGGCTGATGCCGGCGCCCGTCGCGCCGGTCTTCGCCGGCTCGACCCGGCTCGACGGCACGATCGGTCTCGGCGACGACGGAGCGGTCGACGTGCGCGGCCTGGCGCTGGTCTCCGCGCTCGCGCGGCTCGACATCGGCGGACGCTACGGCGCCGACCGCACGCTCGATTTCAAGGTGACGGCCGAAGCCCGCCCCAATGCCGAGGGCAGGACCGCGGCGTCGGGCGCCGAGATCGGCCGGCTCGCCTTCGACGCCACGATCGCCGGTCCGGCGATGGGGCCGCGCATCGCCGCCAGCGTGGAGTTGCGCGACGCAGTCGTGCCGGCGGGGCGGATCGGCGGGCTCCAGGCGCGCTTCACGGCGACGCCGGACGGCCCGCTTGGCGACGCCGCCAGCCGCATCGCGCTCGTCGCCGATGGAGAGGCGACCGGCGTGGCGCTGGCGGACGCCGCTCTGGCGCGCGCGGTCGGCCAGAACGTCGTCTTCACCCTGCGCGGAACCGGGCAGGGCGACGGCGGGGCCGATATCGACACGCTGCGCCTCGCCCTCTCGGGGCTGGCGCTGGACTACAGGGGCCGGCTCGGACAGGACCGGGTGCTCGGCCAGGCGAAACTGGTCGCGCCCGATCTCTCGCGGCTTTCGGGGCTGGCCGGGCGAGACCTCGCCGGCAGCGCCGACCTCGGCGCCGATATCGACGCGGTCCCGCGCGACGGCGCCTATGCCGCGACGCTGACTGGACGCGCCGGGGATCTGGCGACGGGGATCGAGGTTCTGGACCGTCTTCTGGCCGGCGAGATCGCGCTGTCCGGCAAGGTCGCCGCGACGCCGGCGGGCGGCGTGACCGCCGCCGGCCTGAAACTGGCGGGCCGCCATGCCGCCTTCACGGTCGATGGCGGGGTCGGGCGCGACGCGTCCGACCTGCGCGCCGTGATCGCCGTGCCGGACCTGAAACGGGCCGATCCGCGCCTCTCCGGCCGTGGCGAGATCACCGCCCGGCTCACCGGGCCGCAGGACCGGCTCGACGCCACGGTCCGCGCGGCCGTGACGAACGCGGCCGCGCTCGGCCGGCCGATCCCGCGCCTTGCGCTGGACGCCGTCATCCGCGACCTGCAGGGCGCGCTCGATGCGCGGCTGACGCTGGCGGGCGAAATCGAGGGCAAGCCCGCCACGGGGGCGCTGGCGCTGGCGCGGACGCCAGACGACGGCTGGAACCTGTCTTCGCTCGACCTCGCCATCGGCTCCGTGCGCCTGAACGGCCAGGTCGCTCTCGACCACGCCAGCCGCGCCGCCGGCCGCCTGACGCTCGCCGCCCGCGATCTCGACGACCTCTCGGCGCTGGCGCTGACGAAGCTCGCCGGCCAGCTCGACGCCGACGTGACGCTGACGCGCGACGGCGCCCGGCAGGACGTGGCCCTGACCGCGAAGGGCGCGCGCATCGCCGCCGCCGGCGTTTCGATCGATCGACTCGATGCGACGGCCGCCGGCCGGGACGTCCATGGCAAGCCGGAGCTGGACGCCGCCGTCGCGATCGACCGCGCCGTCATCGCCGGCGAGCCGGTCACCTCGCTTCGCTTCGACGCTGCGGGCTCGCCGGCCGCCAGCGACGTCACGCTCAGCGCCGGCGCGCGCGGCTTCGCGCTGAACGGCGCCGGCCGCCTCGTGCCGGGGGAGCCGCTGCGGCTCGAAATCGCCTCGTTCTAGGCCCGGCGCGACGGACGTCGCATCGCCCTGGCCGGCCCCGCCACGTTCCGTTTCCCGGCTGGCGGCGTCGAGATCGCCGGCCTGGCGCTGGCCGTCGACGGGGGGCGCGTCACGGTCGATGGAAGAGCCGGTTCGTCGCTGGATTTGCAGGTCGCGGCGCGCGACGTGCCGCTGGCGGCGGCGCGTATCGTCGCGCCGGGGCTCGATCTTTCGGGAACGCTGAACGCGCAGGCGCGAATCGGCGGCGCGCCGGACGCGCTGACGGGACCGTGGAGCCTGCGGCTGTCGCGGCTGGCGACGCGCGAGACCCGCAGCGCCGGCCTGCCGCCTGTCGAGATCAGCGGCGAGGGTCGTCTCGATGGGGCGCGCACCAGCCTGAACGCGACGCTCGCCGCCGGGCGCGCCGCCAACCTGACGATTCGCGGAACCGCGCCGCTGAACGCGACCGGCCCGCTCGACCTGCAGGCACAGGGCCGGCTCGACGCGGCCATCGCCAACACGATGCTCGCGCCCCGCGGCCAGCGCCTCGCGGGCGCGGTCGCGCTCGATCTGCGCGCCGGCGGCACGGCCGCCGCGCCACGGCTGAGCGGCCGGGCGAATTTGAGCGACGGCTCGTTCACCGACGCGCTTCAGGGCGTGCGCCTGACGGCGATCACGGCGCGGCTGGCGGCGGCCGGCGACGCGCTGACGATCGAGCAGGCCAGCGCGCGCGCCGCCAATGGCGGCTCGCTCTCCGCCTCGGGCCGCGTCCGGCTCGACCCCGGGGCCGGCTTCCCCGGCGCGATCCGGATCGAGGGCCGCAGGGCGCAGCTCGTGTCCAACGGCGTCGTCACGGCGGTCGCCGATCTCGGGCTCGAACTCAGCGGCCCGCTGGCGCAGCGCCCGCGCATGTCCGGCAGGGTCGATGTGGTCTCGCTAGACGTCGCCGTGCCCGACCGGCTGCCCGGCTCGCTGCGGCCGGTGGACGGCATCCGCCACGTCAAGGCGCAGGGCACGGCCGCCGCGCGGCTCGCCGCGCAGCGCAAGGCGGCGGCCGGCCGGCGCGGGCGCGGCGGCGCGCCGGCCTTCGACGCCGCGCTCGCGATCACGGTCTCGGCCCCGAATCGCGTCTTCATTCGCGGGCGCGGAATCGACGCCGAACTCGGCGGCGAGCTGCGCGTCGGCGGCACGCTGGCGGCGCCGGCGCTGAACGGCGGCTTCGAGATGCGGCGCGGCCGCCTCTCGGTCCTCGGCCAACGGCTCGATTTCAGCCGCGGCCGCCTGACCTTTTCCGACAGCCTGATTCCCGAACTCGATTTCGTGGCCGAAACCCGCGCCGCCGACGTCACGGCCCGGATCATCGTCAGCGGCGCCGCCGACCAGCCGTCCTTCGCCTTCAACTCGCAGCCCGACCTGCCGCAGGACGAGGTGCTGTCGCGCATCCTCTTCGCCCGCGCATCCGGGTCGCTGTCGCCGTTCCAGGCGCTGCAACTGGCGCAGACGGCGGCGCAGTTCGCCGGCGGCGGCGACGACGCCTTCGAGCGGCTGCGCAAGTCGCTCGGCGTCGACAATCTCGACATCCAGGTCGGGGACGGCGGGCCGACGGTCGGCGTCTCGCGCTATATCGGCGACAACGTCTCGATCGGCGTCAAGGCCGGCGCCAGGCCGGAAGACAGCGGCGTCTCGATCGGGATCGACCTGACGCGCCGTCTCAAGCTGCAGGCCGAGACGGGCGCGGATGGCAGCGCCGCGGTCGGCGTCGGGGCGGAGTGGGAGTATTGAGGTTTTCGACGGCGGGAATCGCCGCGCCGGCCGCGCATCGCTGATTCTGCTCCGCCCGGCGTCTTGGCGGTCGCGAGCCGGGCGACCGGCCGGGCGCGACGCGCGATCGTCGTTAACCGCCCGTCAATTTCTCGGCTCAAAGCGTGGCGCGCCTGCAACACCGGGGGGCAAAGCACCCCGGCGCGGCTCGCGGCGGCTTGATCGCGGTTGATCGGCGACCCTGTCTTCGTATGGTGATCCTGCGTCGGGACATTCCCGGTCGCTGTTTTTCGTCTTCGCCTCTGAATGGTCAGGGACGCAGGCGAAAGGCCGGGAACAGGCAATGATCGCATACGGGTCTCCTGGGGCCGTTGCGGGGGGAGCCGAAGCCCGAGGGTCTCGAAACTCTTTTTGGAGGTTACCAATGAAGCTCGTAAAGAGCCTCCTCCTCGGTTCCGCCGCCGGCATCGCCGCGGTCGCCGGGGCTCAGGCCGCCGACCTTCCCTAGCGGAAGGCCGCTCCGGTCGAATACGTTCGCGTCTGCTCCGCCTATGGCGCAGGCTTCTTCTTCATCCCGGGCACCGACACCTGCCTTCGCGTCGGTGGCCGCGTCCGTGCTGAATACACGGTCGGCACCCGTTATGGCCGTGGCCAGGACGGTTTCGGCACCCGCTCGCGCGGTCGTCTGAACGTCGACGCCCGCACCGCCACCGCCTACGGCACGCTGCGCGCCTTCTTCCGCTACGAGGTGACCATCAACTCGGGCTTCTACCAGGGCACGATCAACGGCAACCAGGGCATCATCGCCCCCGGCCAGGCCCGCGGCCTCGCCGCCGGCGCCACCAGCGGCCCGAACCTCGATCTGGCCTTCATCCAGTTCGGCCCGATCACCGCCGGTCGCGCGCAGTCGTTCTTCGACTTCTACGCCAACGACTACACCTTCTCGTCGCTCCGCACGGCTGACGCCCGCATCAACCTGCTGGCCTACACCGCCACCTTCGGCTCGGGCTTCTCGGCGACCCTGTCGCTCGAAGATCGCGCCACCGGCACCGGCACGCGTGAAAACGCCGTCATCAGCCCTGGCGGCACCTCGGTCATCGCGGGTCAGGATCACCCGGACATCGTCGCCTCGCTTCGCGTCGATCAGGGTTGGGGCAGCGCACAGCTCTCGGGCGCTCTGACCCAGCGCGCCGTGATCCTGAACCAGCCCGGCGTCGTGAACACGACGACCGACGATTATGGCTTCGCCATCCAGGGCGGCGTCAAGATCAACCTGCCGATGCTGGCCGCCGGCGACGTCCTGTTCCTGCAGGGCGCCTATGCGGACGGCGCGCTCGGCTATCTCGGCTGGGGTGGTCAGTTCGGTTCCGGCCGCATCCTGTCGACGGTCACGCCGCTGCTGGTCGGTGACATCAGCGTTAACGCGCTGGGCAACACCAACACGGCGACGGGCTTCTCGCTGGTCGCGGTCCTGCGTCACTTCTGGACCCCGCAGCTGCGTTCGGAGTTCTTCGGTTCGTATTCGGAACTCGACCTCGGCTACACCCTGGTCAACCAGGGCGGCACCGGTCTGGTCGCTGCTCCGCTCGACCCGAAGGAAATCATCGTCGGCGCCAACCTGATCTGGTCGCCGGTTTCGGGCCTGGATATCGGCGTCGAGGTTCTCTACACCCGCACCGAACTCCGTCAGCCCGTGCTGGCGGCTGCCAACGGTGGCGTCCGGACGGCGCTCGCGGCCGGTGGCCGTCTCGTCAAGGACGACGATGCCGGCGCGATCCGCTTCCGCATCCAGCGCGACTTCTGACCGGCTCTCTCCGATCCGGAATGGAAGCCCCGGGGAAACCCGGGGCTTTTTTCATGAGCGGCTTCTGCGTGACGAAGATGTGACTTTGCTTCGAAGTGCTTGACAGGATTGATGGTTCGGGACTGTCCTGAGCAGAGATGGCGATGGACCGGCGCGCAGAGGCCGACATCGCCGAAGGGGAGGCCCGATGGCGCGACCGGCGAGTTGGATATGGGGGCTTGCGCCGCTGGCGCTGCTCTGGGGGGCTGGCAATGTTCATCTGGGCGACGCGATCGAGCGCGATGTCGCCGCGAAGGCGGTTGCGGCCGCGATCCGCTCCGCCGGCGAGGCGCCGGGCGCGCGGGCGATAACCGCGCAGGTCGCTGGACGCGACGTGCTGATCAGCGGCGACGCGTTGTCGGCGGACGGCGCCGCCCGGGCGGTCGCCCAGTTGCGCTCGGAGTTCGGCGTGCGGCGCGTGCTCGGCGGCCTGTCCCAGGCGCAGGCCCGCAAGCCCTATAGCTGGTCGGCCTCGCACGGGGCCGGCGGGGCCGTCGTGCTCGAAGGCTTCGTGCCCGACGAGGCCACGGCGCGGGCCAACCGCGCGGCGGTGTCCGAGGTCCTGCCGCAGGCGCGCATCGACGATCGGCAGAGCCTCGCCTACGGTGCCCCTCCCGGTTTCGCCGCGATGACGAAGGCGGTGATCGGCCAGCTTCCGCGCCTCTCTTCCGGCAAGGTCGCGCTCGACGACATGCGCTTCTGCATCGAAGGGAAGGCCGGCACGCCCCGGGATTTCGAGGCGCTGAAGGCCGCGCTGCCCGGCGCGGACGGTTTCCAGCCGGTCGATTGCACGCTCGAGCCGCCGACGGTCCAGCCCTATCTCTGGAGCGCCACGAGGTCGGCCGCCGGAAACGTCTCGGTTGAAGGCTATGCGCCCGGCCCCGAGGTTAGGGCCGAGATCGCGGCGCTGCTGCGGCGGCAGTTCCCCGAGCCGGCGACGATCGAGGACCGGACCCTGCCGGCGCTCGGGGCGCCGTCCGCCTTCCTGTTCAAGGTCGGGCGCGCGATCGCCGATCTCGCGCGCCTGCGCAGCGGTCGGGTGGAGCTTCGCGACGGCGCCTACGCGCTTTCCGGCGAGGGGCCGGCCGATTTCGACGCATGCCAGGCCTTGCGTCTGCTCGTCGCACAGACCGACGGACCGGATTCGGTGGCCCAGGCGACGATCGCCTGTCCGCCGCCGCCTGTTCCCGTCGCGCTTCCGGCGCTGCCGCCCCTGCCCGACATTCCGCCGCTGTTCATCGCCCCGCGGGAGGCGCAAGGCGCCGCCCCCGCAGCGCCTCCCGCAGATGCGCCGGTCGTCAGCGTGCCCGCATTGCCCGAGATACCGCCGCCCGCCTTCGCCGAAGCGCCGCCCGTAGTCGCGCCGGCGCCGGAGATCGTCGTCGAGATCGCGCCTCCGGTTCTGCCGCCACCGCCTCCGCCGCCCGCTCCCCCTGCGCCGCTGCGCTGGCGCGCCGAGATCGACGCCGGCCGCCTCGTCATCAGCGGCCTCGTGCGCGACGAGGCGACGCGCCTCGCCCTGCAGGCGGCGGCGCGGCGATCGGCCCCGGGCCGCGCCATCGAGGACGGTCTGACGCTTGCGCCGAACCTGCGCGAAGCGCCTGATTTCGGTGAGGCGACCGGCTTCCTGCTCGGCCTTCTCGGCCAGATGAGTCGCGGCGTCGCCACGATCGAGGGGCTGGAGGCGAGGCTCGCCGGCGCCGTCGCCAGCGAGGAGACCTGGCGTGCGTTGCAGGCGGCCCTGGCGCAGCGCCCGCTGCCGGGCGGCCTGACGGCTGGCGCGAGAAGCTCCGCCGAGATCGGCGTGCGGCCTTTCGAACTGTCGGCTTCGGTCGATCGTTCCGAATTGACGATGTCCGGTTTTCTGCCGGACGTGGCGACCCGCGAGGCGATCGCCGCCCTGATCGGGCGCGCCGACCGGGTCCGCGCGTTTCGCGACGCGACGCGCATCGTGCCCGGCGCACCGGCCGGCTTCGGCGCCGCCGCACGCGCCGCGGTCGCGGATCTGTTGCGGCTCGATCTCGGCGCCGCGCGCCTCGACGCAGCCAGCGTCACGGTGCAGGGGTTGACCTGCCGCGACCTGATCAAGTCAGAAGTCGAGACCAGCCTCGGCTCGGGGCTGCCGCCCGGATTCTCCGGCACGGCGCAGATCAGCCTGCGCCAGGCCGGCTGCGTCATCGACCCGCCCAATACCTGTCAGAACGATCTCGACGCGCTGACGCAGCGGAACATGGTGCTGTTCGCGCAGGGCACGACGGTGGTGACGCTCGACCAGACGACGGAGCGGGCGATCTCCGAGGCGTTCGCCATCCTCAGGCAGTGCCCGGCCTCGAAAGTCACGATCGAGGGTCACGCCAATCTCGACGGCGAGCGCACCGGCTTCGACAACCGCGACCTGTCGCGTCGGCGGGCGCTCAGGGTGCGCGATGAGCTGCTGCGTCGCGGCCTCGATCCCGGCCAGCTCGACATCCGGGGCTTCGGGGTCGAGCGCCCGCTCGTGCCCCATGGCGATCCGCAGGCCCGGGTCCGTAATCGCCGCGTGCAATTCACGGTCGCGAAATAGGAGCGCCGGACCATGCTGTATCTGGCCGCTCAATTCGCCTGGTTCCTGCTCGCCGCCTTCGTCATCGGCCTGGTCATGGGCTGGATCGGCCATGATGGGCGCCAGGCTGCGCCATGGGGGCGGGCGCTGGCCTGGCTCGCCACGCTGTTCGGCCTCGGGGCCGGCCTGACGCTGATGCAGACGGTCAACGGCGCGGCCGCGCGCTGGATCGAGACGGCGCTGCTGTTAGTGGCGGCCTATGTCGGCGGCTGCGCGCTGGCCGGCGTAATGCGCGCCTCCGCCCGGCCGCAGACCGCGGGGCAGGCCGCCGCCCCAGCGATGGCCGCGACGGCCGAGCGCCGCGTCGCCGATGTCGATGCGGCGCAGCCGCTCGCCAAGGTCGAGGGCGAGGACGACATCCCTGGCCAGCGGCCGCATGGTCTCGTCGCCGCGAAGGCGGACATGCCCGACGATCTCAAGATCATCAAGGGCGTCGGTCCGCAGAACGAGGAGCGGCTGCATCGCCTCGGGATCTGGCATTTCGCCCAGATCGCGGCCTGGACGCCGCAGAACTGCGAGTGGGTCGGCAGCTATCTCGCCTTTCCCGGCCGCATCGAGCGCGAGGACTGGGTCGGTCAGGCCAAGGCGCTGGCGGGCAAGGCGCTGGCGGGCAAGGCGCTGGCGGCCGGGCCGGAGCGGACGCAAGGCTGACGGACGCCCGAGGGATGCCGGGGCGCGTCAGGCCGCCCGTTTCTCGGCGCGGCCGATCAGCCGGCCGATCCGGCGCACCATGTCCGCCTGCCCGAGCAGCGGCGCGTGGCCCTGTCCCGGCGCCACGAAGGTCTCGCAGGACGGGTGGAGGGCGCCCATCTCCAGCAGCGTCTTCTCCGAGAGCATGTCGGAATTGGCGCCCCTGATGGCCAGCACGGGCACCCCGTTCAGCCCGGCGAAATAGCTCCACAGGATCGGCAGGGGCGCCTCGAGATCGAGCTCCTCGAGCACCTTCATCAGGTTCGGGTCGTAATCTGGCGCGAGGCGGCCATCGCGCTCGGTCCAGGTGCGGCGCGACATCATGGTCCACTCGGCCGCGCCGAAGAGCGGGAACTGCTGGTCCGACAGGCGCTTCAGGATCTCGGCGCCCTCGGCATGGCTGCGCGGCACGGGCAGCTTGCCGACATAGCCCCGGATCCGGAGCAGGCCGCGCGCGTCGAGGACCGGGCCGATATCGTTCAGCACCACGCCCTTGATCATCGCCGGCCGCGCCGCCGCCAGGGCCATGGTCAGCAGCCCGCCGCGCGACGTCGCGACGAAGACCGCCTCCTCGATTCCGGCGGCGGTGAGAAGCTGCATCATGTCGTCGAGCTCGACGCGGATGTCGTAATTCTTCCAGTCCTTGTCGTATCCCGAGCGCCCGCGCCCGCGATAGTCGAGCGCCAGCACGCGGCGCGGCATGGCCGCGTCCTGCGACAGCGCCAGCGCGAGCTCGTGGAAATCCGCCGCGGTGCGGGCGAACCCCGGCAGGCAGACGACCGGCAGAGCATGCGAGGCCAGCGGACCGTAGTCGCGTGCGTGCAGCCTCAGGCCGTCGCGCGCGCCGATGAACAGCGATCGAAAGCCGGTCTCTTCGTCCATGGTCGATCTCTCGCGCCGATTGGATCGCGAGTTAATCCCGGCGCCCGCCACGCTTCAAGTCATGGTCGATCAGATAGGCCGTGCGCTGGTTCAGCCTCTGGCGGTAGACCTGCAGGTTCTCCATCACCCGCTGGACGTAGTTGCGCGTCTCGTAGAACGGAATCCGCTCGACCCAGTCGATGGCGTCGACGTCGGGCCGGCGGGGATCGCCATAGGCCTTGATCCATTTGGCGACGTTGCCCGACCCCGCGTTGTAGGCGGCGAAGGTCAGGACGTAGGAGCCGCGCCACTCCTTCAGCAGGTCGATCAGGTGGGCCGCGCCCATCCGCGCCGCATAATGCGGATCGCGGCCCAGCCGCGCCCAGTCGAAGGGCAGGCTGGCGCGCCGCGCCGTTTCGCGCGCCGTCGCCGGCATCATCTGCATCAGGCCGCGCGCGCCGGCATGCTAGATCGCGGTCGGGTCGAAGGCGCTTTCCTGCCTTGCGATGGCGTGCACGATGGCGCGCTCCATCGGATCGCCGAGGACGGGGAAATCCGGCACGCCGAATGTCGGGAAGGCGGCGGAATCGAGCG
>JAKFWE010000332.1 GCA_021732895.1 Allobosea sp.
ATGCCGAGGAGCGCGGCGCAGCACGCCGCGCTCCTCGGCATGGACCGCAAGGCCTGCCAGGCCCTTGCCGGTGACGACGAGCGCGAGCTTCGTGCCGCGCGCCTGCTCGCGGCGCAGGAAGGCGCGCAGCGCCAGATGCGCCTCGTCCTGGCGCATGCCATGCAGGTCGATCACAGCCTCGACCGATTGCTGGCCGCGCCGGAGTTGGCTGCGCAGGCGGCGCTCCAGCGGGGCGAGCGGCGGCGGCGCTGGCTTGGCGAGGACAGGCCTCGCCAGCGCGTTCACGGTCGCATCTGGCGCGGCCTCCCGAAGCGGGACGGCAGGGACTGTCGCAGGCTCGTCAGATGGCGGCGGCGCACGCCCCGGCAGCGGCTTGACCGAGCGGGCGACCTCGCGCCAGAGCGCGATATCGGCGGCCGACAGCGGCTTGCCCCTGCGCCGGGGTGTCACGGCCGGTCGCCTCGTGGCCAGAGCACGATGAAATCGACGGGGTGCCGGATCAGACCGGCGCGGTGGCCGGCCTTTGCGCCCGAGCCGACGAAGAGGTCCATCCGGGCCGGGCCGAGGATGGCCGAACCCGTATCCTGCGCGATCGTCAGCCGGGCCAGCCGCTCCGTGCCGCCGCCCTCGCCGTCGGGAATGGTCGCATCGATCCAGACCGGCAGGCCATAGGGCCAGATCGACCGGTCGATCGCGATCGAGCGCAGCGGCGTCAGCGGCAGTCCGGCTCCGCCGATCGGCCCGGATTCGGGCGGCAGGTCGTCGCGCCGCGCGAAGAAGACGAAGGAGCGGTTCTGCCGGATCAGATCGCGGGCGAAGCCGGCATCGGCCTTCAGCCTCGCGATCAGCCGGTCCATCGTCATCTGCGCGGGCGGGATATCTTCGCGCTGGCTCAGCACGCGGCCGAGCGAGGTGTAGGCATGGCCGTTGCGGCCGGCATAGACCAGCCGCGTCACCGTGCCATCGGGAAGGCGGATGCGGCCCGAGCCCTGGACTTGCAGCACGAAGCGATCGACGGGATCGCGCATCCAGAGGATTTCGAGGTTCTGTCCGTCGAGCGCGCCGATCTCGATCGCGGTGCGGTCGGGGAAGGCTTCGAGGCCTCGCGGCGTGCGCCTCGCCGCGGTCAGGCTCGCGTCGAGGCCGGGCCAGTCGTCTCCCGTCATGCGCGTCACCAGATCGGCGGGACGGCCATAGAGCGGCGTCGGGAAAGCGTCCGAGCGCGTCAGCGAGCCCTCGAACTCCGGCTCGAAATAGCCGGTCATGAACCCCTGTCCGCCCTCGGCCGGGCGGATGCGCCAGAAGGTGAAGCGGCTTTCGAAGAACGCGCGGATGGAGTCGCGGTTCGCCGGGCCGGGCCGGGCGGCGGCGACCGCCGCCGTGCAGGCTTCCTCCAGCCCCGGCGGCGTTTTCGCGCCCGCACGCAGGGGCGGGCTGGCCATGCAGCCGCGTGCGAAAATCGACAGGGCGGAGCGCTGGTCGTCGTCGCGCCATCCCGCGATCTCGTCGGGCGAAAGGCGCTCCGCGCGGGCGCCGGCAGGCAGCGGCGGGGCGTTCGCAAGCGCTCCGGTCATGGCCGAAAGGCCCAGCAGCAGCGCCAGCGCAGGGCCGACGCCACGGCTCACGCAGCGGATTCGGTCGCGACCAGCAGCCAGTTGGGGTCGCGGCTGCCGAGCTGGCGCGAGAAGGTCCAGATGTCGTTCACCTCCGAGACCGCCTCGGCGCTGCCGTCGACCACGACGCCCTGCGCGTCGCGCACGGCGCTGATCAGCTGCGAATCGAAGGCGATCGTGACCTGCGCGGTCTTGCCCTTGACCTCGACGGCGGTGATCTCGGCCTTGTCGATCGAGACGAAGGAGGATTCGGCCTTCTCGCCGCGTTTCTCGCGCTCGGTGATCGCCATCTCGAAGCCTTCATAGACCTCCTTGGCGAGCAGGCCCTTGAGCGTCTTGCGGTCGCCGCGGGCGAAAGCGGTGACGATCGTCTCGTAGGCGGATTTCGCCCCGACGAGGAAGCCGCGCGGATCGAAGGAGGGCTCCTGCTTCACCACGGCGTCGATGCCGGCGATGATCGGCGAATCGGCAGGCGCGATATCCTTCCAGCGGTCGGCGGCCGGCGCGGCGCCGGCGGCGGGGTCGTTGGCGGCGCCGGGCAGCCGGATGACGTTGTCGCGGCGCCCGTCCTGGCCCTGCCCCGCATCCTGGCGCGGCGCGCCCGATTCACGCCGCGCGAAGGGATCGACCGGAGGCTTTTCGTGCCCGGTCTTCTGGCCCAGAACCGAGCGCAGCTTCCAGGCGACGAAAACGGCCAGAGCCAGGAAGACCAGAGTCGTCATGTCGAAGGAATTTTGCATCGAAAGCTGTTCCGAAACTCCAGTGACCCCAGCGGCGGCTCAATGCTCGATCAGCGCCGGCTGCGGGAGCATATGGTGTGCAAGGCTCGTAACATCCACCCCCATGCTTGTGAAGGCGGCTCGATGACGGCGCCGGCGCGCGTTCTTGTGCATCAACCCCGTCCATGTTAGCCGACGCTCGCCTGTCGCCGGAGAGCGGTGCGCAGCCCCGCGACGCCGTGACGGCGCGGAGCATCCCGGACGAACCGCACGGAGAATTCCCATGGCCAACGAGAGTCCCAACGGCAATGGCGCCCAGCAGGCCGGGCCGAGCATGAACGCGCTGATCCAGTACACCAAGGACTTCTCGTTCGAGAACCCGAAGGCCCCGCGGGCGCTGAGCCAGCAGGCGGAGCAGGGCCCGCAAATGTCGCTTCAGGTCAACGTCTCCACGAGCGCGCTCGGCGACACCGACTACGAGACCGTGCTCAAGCTCGAGGGCAAGGCCGAACTCTCCGGCGAGACCCTGTTCGCCTTCGACCTGAGCTACGCCGGCGTGTTCCGGCTGATCAACGTGCCGCAGGAGCATATCCATCCGGTGCTCGTGATCGATTGCGCCCGCATGCTGTTCCCGTTCGCGCGCCAGATCATCGCCGAGGCCGTACGGGGCGGCGGTTTCCCCCCCTTCTACGTTCCCGCGATCGATTTCGCCGCCCTGTTCCACCAGCGGATGCAGGAACTCCAGGGCGAGCAGGGCGCCGTCAACGCCTGAGATCGGGGACCGGCGGCGTCCGGCGCGAAGGGGCCGACAGGCTCCTTTTTCCGTCAGGCGCCACTTTGTCGCGCCTTGCGGATCGGCGAGGGAACTTCCATCTGCCGGAAGGGTTCAGAACCGGCGGAACACGGCGACGCCGTCGCTCGCCGCGAAGCGATCTCCGGAGCACCGATGGACTACCTGATGACGCTCGCCGCCGACCCCGCCGTGTGGGTCGCGCTCGGCGCCCTGGTCACCATGGAAGTCGTGCTCGGCATCGACAACCTGATCTTCATCTCGATTCTGACGAACAAGTTGCCGGAAGCACAGCGCTCCCGCGCCCGCAAGATCGGCATCGCCGGAGCGCTGGTGCTGCGGCTGGCCCTGCTCGGGACCGTCGCCTTCATCGTGCAGCTCACCGCGCCGGTGGTCACGCTGTTCGACAAGGCCTTCTCCTGGCGCGACTTCATCCTGATCGCGGGCGGGCTGTTCCTGGTCTGGAAGGCGACGACCGAAATCCACCACAAGGTCGATGCCGATCACGGGCCGGACGTCTATGGCGGCGGGCGCGCGGCGGCCGTCACCATGGGCGGCGTCATCGCCCAGGTGCTGCTGCTCGACCTGGTTTTCTCGATCGACAGCATCATCACCGCCGTCGGCATGACCGAGCATATCCCGGTGATGATGATCGCGGTGATCGTCGCCGTGCTCGTCATGCTGCTCGCGGCCGATCCGCTGGCGAACTTCATCGAGGCTAACCCGACGATCGTCATGCTGGCGCTGGGCTTCCTGCTGATGATCGGCGGCACGCTGATCGGCGAAGGGTTCGGCGCGCATGTGCCCAAGGGCTACATCTACGCCGCGATGGCGTTCTCGGCCCTGATCGAGGCGCTGAACATGCTGTCGCGCCGCGCCGCCCGCGCGAAGAAGGCCGGGGCGACGAAGATTCAGCCGCCGTCCGGCGAATCGGCGTAACGTCGCCACAGCGGCGCATCGCCCAGCGTGTCCACGAAAGCGGCGTGCGCGGCGAGCGCCGCCGCATCGAGCCTCGGCGTCAGCGGGCGCGCCCGCAGCGGCCTGTCGGCGAGGGCGGCGAGCCCGGGAACAGCCGGCCCCGCCACCGCCAGACCGAGATCGGCCTGTTTGCCGCCGATCAGCTCGATATAGACCTCGGCCAGGATTTCGGAATCGAGCAGCGCGCCATGCCTGGTGCGCCTGGAGTTGTCGATGCCGTAGCGCTGGCAGAGCGCATCGAGCGAATTGCCGGCGCCGGGATGCTTGCGCCTCGCCAGCGCCAGCGTGTCGATGACACGCGCCGGGTCGAGCGGGCCGAGCCCGATCCGCTTCAGCTCCATGTCGAGGAAGCCGATATCGAAGGCGGCGTTGTGGATGACGAGCCTGGCTTCGCCGATGAAGGCGAGGAATTCTTCGGCCACCGCGGCGAAGGCCGGCTTGTCGGCGAGGAATGCATCGGACAGGCCATGGACCCTGAAAGCCCCCTCCGACATCGCGCGGCCGGGGTTGAGGTAGCAATGGAAATGCCGCCCGGTCGGGCAATGATTGACCAGTTCGACGCAGCCTATCTCGACGATGCGGTCGCCGCCATTGGCTTCGACGCCGGTGGTCTCGGTGTCGAGGACGATCTCGCGCATGCGCCTCAGCCTCCGTCTCCAGCGCTCTCGCCGCGCGGACGGCCGGGCCGGCCCGCGAGCGCGTTCAGGATAGAACCGACCTGCCTTCGCGCGGCCAGCAGACCGCGGGAGGTGTCCACAAGGAAATGGGCGCGGGCCCGCTTGCCGGCGTCGGGCATCTGGCGGGCGAGGATCGCGGCGAGTTTCTCCTCGGTCATGCCGGGACGGGCCAGCACGCGGGCGCGCTGCACCGCGGCCGGAGCCGTGATCACGACCACCGCGTCGCAGCGCGCCTCGCCGCCGGTCTCCAGCAGAAGCGGCACGTCGAGCACCGCGAGCGGCCGGCCGGCGAGCCGGCAGCGCGCGATGAACGCCGCCTCCTCTGCCCGCACCAGCGGATGAATCACGGTCTCCAGCAGCCGCAGCGCCTCGGGCCGGCCGAACACGGCGGCCGCAAGGCGCGTCCGATCGACGACGCCGCCCTCGACCACGCCGGGAAAGGCCGCCGCGACGGGCGCGGCCGCCTTGCCGCGATACAGCGCGTGGACCGCGGCGTCGGCGTCATGAACCGGAACGCCATGTTCGCGGAACATCGCGGCCGTCGTCGATTTGCCCATGCCGATCGATCCGGTCAGTCCCAGGACGAAGCTCATCGGCCGGCTCGCATCGCGGACGTCCTTCAGCCCTGCAGGATATCGGCTTCGAGCCGCGCGCGCAGCGCCGGCGTGACCACGGGGGTCACGCCGAACCAGCGCGCGAAGCCCGGCACGGCCTGATGCAGCAGCATGCCCAGACCATCGACCGGAACGCCGCCCCGTCGTTCGGCCGCCGCGAGCAGATCGGTGCGCAGCGGCACATAGACGATATCGTCGACGATCGTTCCGGGCCGCAGCGCCGACAGATCGAGATCGAGCGGCGGCTGGCCCTTCATGCCGAGCGAGGTCGTGTTGACGATCAGGTCGGCGACGGCGACCAGCCCGTGCCGGTCGTCCCAATCCCGCGCCTCCACCGGCGCGCCGAAGGCCGCCGCCACCTCATCGGCGCGCTCGCGGCCGCGGTTGGCGAGAATGACGCGCCCGACGCCTCGCGTCCTCAGGCCGTGGCAGACGGCGCGGGCTGCGCCGCCGGCGCCGAGCACGAGCGCGCAGCCGACAGTGTCGCGCCAGCGCGGCGCGCGCTCTTCCAGATGCGCCAGGAAACCGGCGGCGTCGGTGTTGTCGCCATGCAGGCGGCCACCCTCGCGCCAGAGCGTGTTGACCGCGCCGATGGCGAGCGCGGCGTCGCCGATCTGGTCGAGCAGCGGCAGGACGGCCTGCTTGTGCGGCACGGTGACGTTGCCGCCGGCGAAATCGCCGGCCCGCACCCGGGCGACGAAGCCGGCGAGCGCGTCGGGCGCGACGTCGATGCGCTCGTAGCTGCCGTCGAGCCGATGCTCCGCGAGCCAGCCGCCATGAATCAGCGGCGAGCGCGAATGGGCGACGGGGTGGCCGATGACGAAGCAGCGCGTGGTCATGACGGTTCAGCTTCGCAACAGGCCGAGCCCGCGCAGGGCCGCGTGCACGGCGAGCAGAGGCAGGCCCAGAATGGTGAAATGATCGCCCTCGACCGCGTCGAAGAGCTGCGCGCCCAGCGATTCGATCCGGTAGCCGCCGACGCTTCCGGTCAGGCTGTCGCCGGCCTGCGCGACATAGGCGTCGATGAAGCCGGGCGTCAGGGACCGCATGGCCAGCTTCGCGCTCTGGGCGCCATCGGTCAGGATCACGCCGTCCCTGGCCAGCACGAAGGCCGCATGCAGGCTGTGCCTGCGGCCGGACAACGCGGCGAGTTGCGCCCGCAGCGCGGCCGGATCGGCGGGCTTGTGCAACGCCTCCGCGCCGGACGCCGCGTCGGTTTCGAGGGTCTGGTCGGCGCCGAGCACGATGCGGCCCGGATTCAAGGCGGAAACCGAGAGAGCCTTGGCGCAGGCGAGAGCCGCTGCGATTGCGAGACGCGAGGCCCCTTGCGCCGCGAGAGGAGCCTCGAGCGCGCGCTCATCCACCTCCGGGCGCGCGGTTTCGACCGGGACGCCCGACGCGACCAGCATGTCGCGCCGCGTCGCGCTGCCCGAGGCCAGCAGCAATGGCTCGGGCGCCAGCCAGAGCGGAGACAGGACGGTCATGTGGCGATGAACTTCATGCGATGATCGCGCAGCAGGTCGAGGATCGCGGCCGCCGTCTCCTCGATCGAGCGGCGGGTCACGTCGATCACCGGCCAGCCCCTTCGGGCGCACAGCCGACGCGACTGGACGACCTCGTCGGCCACAGCGTCTGGATCGACATAGGGCGTCTCGTCGTCGGCCTTCATCGAGAGCAGCCGGTTCTGGCGGATCTGGATGATGCGGTCGGCGCTCGCGACGAGGCCGACGATCAGCGGCCGCCGCACCCGCTCCAGCTCGGGCGGCAGCGGCACGTTCGGCACCAGCGGCACATTCGCTGTCTTGATGCCGCGATTGGCGAGATAGATCGAGGTCGGGGTCTTCGAGGTGCGGCTGATGCCGACGAGGATGATGTCGGCGCTCTCGAGATCGCCGCCGAGCTGCCCGTCATCATGCATCAGCGTGTAGTTCATCGCATCGATGCGGCGGAAATATTCGGCGTTGAGGACATGCTGGGCCCCGGGGCGCGGCTCGGACGCCTGACCGAGATAGGACTGGAACAGCGACAGCACGGGCTGCAGCACGGAGAGGCAGGGGCAGCCGAGCTCGCGGCAGAAATCCTCCAGCCGCTGCGACCATTCCGGCTCGACCAGAGTGTAGAGCACGACGCCCGGCGAACTCTCGATCTCGGCGAGCACGCGCGCGAGCTGCGCCTGCGAGCGCACCAGCGGATAGACATGCTCGATCGCCGAGACCGTCTCATATTGCGCCGCCGCCGCCCGGCTGACCGCGATCAGCGTTTCGCCCGTCGCGTCCGAGACGAGATGGAGGTGAAAGTAGTTGCGCGCCACGGGGGCTCCTCTGCGGCCGGACCGGCGCAAAGCTCTAGCCTGCCATGGCGGCAAAGCAAATTGCCGGTGCGGTGATTCGGCCGGCCGGCGCTCCGATTCGAACCATTCGCCGCGTTGGGCCCCGCCCCTCATGCCGGGGATGGCTGTGGACAAGGCCGGGTTACCGGACCCGATCCCGGTGCGCCTGTATAACTGCGCTCGGGGTTCAACAGGATGAGCGGAGCCGGTCGCAGCGGCGATGTTTCACGTGAATCATTCCGAAGGGGGGACCAGGCCGCGATTGCGATTGGTTAATAACCGGTTAACCGCCGACCCACCGACCGACGGCGTGCTACCGGAGGAGGACGAGCCTGTGGACAGCCGGTGGACAGGATTGCGGCATGGCTTTCGCCCCCCTCCAGGAATCAAAACAAAAGATTCTCTCTAGGATTATTTATTGGCTAAGAGGGGAGACGCGACGGGAGTGGACATGACGACACGCGAGCAGGGCCTGTTTCTCAGGGCGCTTTCGGGCGAAAGCCTGTCCAGACCGCCGATCTGGATGATGCGTCAGGCGGGGCGCTATCTCCCGGAATACCGTGAGGTTCGCGCCCGGGCCGGCGGCTTTCTGGATCTCTGCTACACGCCGGACCTTGCAGCCGAGGTCACCATGCAGCCGATCCGGCGCTTTGGGTTCGACGCCGCCATCCTGTTTTCCGATATTCTGGTTCTGCCGCATGCGCTCGGGCAGAAGCTCTGGTTCGTCGAAGGCGAGGGGCCGCGCCTGGAGCCGGTCGCGGATGCAGCGCGGTTCGGGGAGATTCGCGCCGAGATCGACCAGGACAAGCTCGCTCCGGTCTACGAGACGGTCCGCCGCGTCCGTGCCGCGCTGTCCGACGAGACGGCCCTGATCGGTTTCTGCGGGGCGCCCTGGACAGTCGCGACCTATATGGTCGCGGGGCGCGGCACGCCCGACAAGGGTCCGGCGAAGGCGTTGTTTCGCGACGATCCGGCGCTGTTTGGCGCCATGATCGACCGCCTGGTCGAGAATTCCGCGACCTATCTGATCGGCCAGCTCGACGCCGGGGTCGACGCCGTGCAGATTTTCGACAGTTGGGCGGGTTCCCTCGAGAAGGCCGACTTCCTGCGCTGGTGCGTGCGCCCGATGGCCGAAATCGTCGCCAGGGTGCGCGCACGGCATCCCGAAGCCAGGATCATCGGCTTCCCGCGTGGCGCGGGCGAACTGATTCCGCTTTATCTCGATGCGGTGAAGGTCGATGCCGTCGGGCTGGAATCGGAGATCGATCGCGACTTTGCCCGCGACGCGATCCAGAGCCGCGTCACCGTGCAGGGAAACCTCGATCCACTGACGCTGCGCGCCGGCGGCGAGGCGCTGGAGCGCGAGGTGGCGGCCGTGCTGGCGGCCTTCGGCGCGGGGCCGTTCGTGTTCAACCTCGGCCACGGCATCCTGCCCGACACGCCGATCGCGCATGTCGAGCGGCTGCTCGAACTGGTCCGGAACTGAGACGGCGCGCTCGCGATGTATGACTGGATCAAGGCCGTCCATGTCATGGCCGTCATCTCGTGGATGGCCGGCATGCTCTATCTGCCGCGGCTGATGGTCTATCATAGCGACACGCCTGTCGGATCGGCCCAGTCCGAGACCTTCAAGACGATGGAGCGGCGGCTTCTCCGGGGCATCATGACCCCGGCGATGATCGTGACCTGGGCGCTGGGGCTCTGGCTCGCCTGGGATGCGTTCGGCTTCAGGGGCGGCTGGCTGCACGGCAAGATCGCGCTGGTGCTCGTGCTGTCGGGAATCCATGGCTATCTCGCCGGGAGGGTGCGCGCCTTCGCCGAGGACCGCAACGACAGGACGGGGCGCTTCTACCGCATCATCAACGAGGTACCGGCTGTCCTGATGGCCGCGATCGTGATTCTCGTCGTCGTCAAGCCGTTCTGATCGCGACGATCGTTTCCGGCTTGAGCCCGCCTTCGAATCCGGCTATCAAGCGTCACGCTTTTCTTGCGTCCTCCCTGTTGTCGATGGTTCGTGAGCCCGCTGCCGCCGCAGACGCTCATGGCGCGCATGAAGCGCGCAGGCCGTTTTCGCCCTGTCGAACTTTCCTCTGAAGTCATGCTCCCGGCGCCCCGCGTCGGGACGATCACGATCCGGGTGCCCCATGCGGGAAATCAAGCTTCACGAACTCAAGATCAAATCGCCGACCGAACTCCTGACCTTTTCCGAGGGTCTCGAGGTCGAGAACGCCAGCACGATGCGCAAGCAGGAGCTGATGTTCGCCATTCTGAAGCAGCTCGCGGCCAAGGATACGGAGATTCTCGGCGAAGGCGTCGTCGAGGTGCTTCCCGACGGCTTCGGCTTCCTGCGTTCCTCCGATTCCAACTATCTGCCCGGACCGGACGACATCTACGTCTCGCCGACGCAGATCCGGAAATTCGGTCTGCGCACCGGCGACACGGTCGAGGGCCCCATTCGCGGGCCGAAGGACGGGGAGCGCTATTTCGCGCTGCTCAAGGTCAGCACGATCAATTTCGAGGATCCGGAGAAGATCAAGCACAAGATCAACTTCGACAATCTGACGCCGCTTTACCCTGACGAGCGCCTGCGCCTCGAGGTGCAGGACCCGACGAAGAAGGATTTCTCGGCCCGCGTCATCGACATCGTCTCGCCGATCGGCAAGGGCCAGCGCGCCCTGATCGTCGCGCCGCCGCGCACCGGCAAGACCGTGCTGCTGCAGAACATCGCGCAGTCGATCACAACCAACCATCCGGAATGCTACCTGATCGTGCTGTTGATCGACGAGCGGCCGGAAGAGGTCACCGACATGCAGCGCTCGGTGAAGGGCGAGGTCGTGTCCTCGACCTTCGACGAGCCGGCATCGCGTCACGTGCAGGTTGCGGAAATGGTCATCGAGAAGGCGAAACGCCTGGTCGAGCACGGCCGCGACGTGGTGATCCTGCTCGATTCGATCACCCGTCTCGGGCGCGCCTACAACACCGTCGTGCCGTCCTCCGGCAAGGTGCTGACCGGCGGCGTCGACGCCAACGCCCTGCAGCGGCCCAAGCGCTTCTTCGGCGCCGCCCGCAACATCGAGGAAGGCGGTTCGCTGACCATCGTCGCGACCGCGCTGATCGACACCGGCTCGCGCATGGACGAGGTGATCTTCGAGGAGTTCAAGGGCACGGGCAATTCCGAGGTCATCCTCGACCGCAAGGTCGCCGACAAGCGCATCTTCCCGGCGATCGACATCATCAAGTCGGGCACCCGCAAGGAAGAGCTCATCACGCCGAAATCGGATCTGCAGAAGACCTATGTGCTGCGCCGCATCCTCAACCCGATGGGCCCGCAGGACGCGATCGAGTTCCTGATGGACAAGCTGCGCCAGACCAAACAGAACTCCGAGTTCTTCGACTCGATGAACACCTGAGCCGCAGAGGCGCCTCAGCGCGCGGCGCGGATGGCCTCGGCCAATCGATTCGGATCCGTGACGGGGGGCAGGCAGCGGCCCTGGAAGCAGATGAAGGCGGCCCCGCGCCCGGCCTGCCGGGCCATGGCCGCCGCCGGATGCCCAGCCCGCAAGGCGTCGACCTCCGGGCAATCCACGATGAGCGTGCCGGTGTAGGGCAGCCGCAGGGCGGCCTGGCGCAGGGCCGCGCGCTCTTCGCCGGCGATGACGATCTCGACGCCGTGCCGCGCCAGGTCATAGGCGTTCAGAATGGAGCCGTGCGCCACGGGCGACGCGACAGCGGCGGAAAGGCCCGCGGCCAGAAAGTTGTCGGCGCGCCTGCGGTCGCCGTCCTCGCCGGTCTTGGCCGCGATTCGCAGCAGGTTGCCGGCGTGAACGCCGTTGGCGTTGGGTACGGCGTCGTCATGGGTCGGCCTCGGCATGACCGGCAGACCGCCGGAATCCTGCACGGTCATCCCGAGTAGGCCCGTGCTTTCGTCCCGGTAGCGCCGCCAGAGATGGCTCGCCCAGCGCCGGGCGTCGTCGAGGTAAGACCGCGACGCGGTGGCGTCATGGAGCGCCAGCGCCGCATCGGTCATCGCGGCATGGTCGAGCGCGAAACCCGGCGCGATCAGCCGGCCGGCGCGGAAGGAGTGCGCCAGCCCATCGCCGTCGGCCATCGATTCGCTGGCGAAACGATAGGCGCGCTGCGCCAGCTCCAGCCAATCGGGCCGATTGAGCAAGCCGGCGGCGCGGGCGAGCGCTGCGATGACCAGCCCGTTCCAGTCGGCGAGAATCTTGTCGTCCCGGGCGGGTGGGATGCGCTGATTGCGCACCGTGAGGAGACGGTCGCGGATGGCGCGCAGGGCGGCTTGCGCGGGAGCGTCGGCGTCCGGCGTGTCCAGCCGGTTCAGAATCGTCGTCTCCTCCCAGTTTCCGTGCTCGGTCACGCCGTAGTGCAGCGCCAGCAGGGCGGCCTCGTCGGGCGTCAGCAGGTCGGCCAGTTGAGCGGCGGTCCAGACATAGAACTTGCCCTCGACGCCCTCGGAGTCGGCGTCCAGGCTTGCGGCGAAGGCTCCCTCGGGCAGAAGCATCTCGCGGGCGAGCCATGCAACGATGCCCTCGGCGGCCATGCGGGCGTCCTCGCGCCCCGACCCGGCCGCGTCGAGCGCGTAGAGCGGCAGCAACTGGGCGTTGTCGTAGAGCATCTTTTCGAAATGCGGCACGAGCCAGCGCGCATCGACGGCGTAGCGCGCGAAACCGCCGGCGAGATGGTCGTGAATGCCGCCCCTTTCCATCCTGTCGAGCGTCAGCCGCGCGGCCGCGCGCTCGGCCTCGCCGCCCGGCCGTTGGCCGCGCCGCCAGAGCAATTCGACCAGACCCGGATTGGGGAACTTGGGCGCGCCGTCGATCCCGCCGTTCACGGGGTCGAAGCTGGCTGCGACCCGCGCCGCGATGGCGTCGAGATCGGGCTCCGCCGAAGGCCCTGCGGCCTGCGCGCGCGGCTGCAACGCAGCGGTGATCGCGGAGGCGTTGCGCGCGATTCGCTCGGGATCCTCGGCATGGACGGCCGCTATCTGGCGCAGCACGGCGGGAAAACCCGGCCGGCCGTAACGCGATGTCGGCGGAAAATAGGTGCCGCCCCAGAAGGGCAGCCCCTCCGCCGTCAGGAACATCGTCAACGGCCAGCCGCCCTGTTCGCCGAGGCTGTGCAGCGCGCTCATATAGACATGGTCGATATCGGGCCGTTCCTCGCGATCGACCTTGATGTTGACGAAGAGCTCGTTCATCAGGGCCGCGATGGCCTCGTTCTCGAAGCTCTCATGAGCCATGACATGACACCAGTGGCAGGCGGCGTAGCCGACGGACAGCAGGACCGGACGGCCGCTGACCCTGGCTTCGGCGAAGGCTTCGTCGCTCCATTCCCACCAGTCGACCGGGTTGTCGCGATGCTGGAGCAGATAGGGACTTGCGGCTTGCGCGAGACGGTTCATCGCTTGAGGGTCCTGTGAGCGAGCCGGAGTTGCGTGTGTCGGCACAGCCATACAAGACGATTGTGGCGGTGTCGTCCGGCGCCGGACGCTCCGGCGTCGCGGTCGTGCGGCTTTCGGGTCCACAGGTTCGATTCGCCCTCGCAACAATCGCCGGCTGCGTTCCGCCTGCCCGCCGGGCCACGCTTCGCCGGCTGCGCGATTCCGAGGGCGGCCTGATCGATACGGCGCTGATCCTTTACTTCCCGGGCCCGGCCAGCTTCACGGGCGAAGACGTCGCCGAGTTTCAGGTTCACGGCTCGCGCGCGGTGCTTTCCGCCGTGATCGCCACGTTGACCGCCCTGCCCGACGTCAGGCTGGCCGAACCCGGCGAGTTCACGCGGCGCGCCTTCGAGGCCGGCAAGCTCGACCTGGCGGCGGTGGAAGGGCTTGCCGACCTGATCGATTCGGAAACGGAATGGCAGCGGCGCCAGGCCCTTCGCCAGATGGAGGGGGCGCTCGGCGAGGCCGCCGCGACCTGGCGCGGGCGGCTGATCCAGGCGATGGCCTTGCTCGAGGCCGAGATCGACTTCTCCGACGAGGGCGATGTTTCGGGTCCGGTCATCGCGCAAGCCGTCGCATTGGTGGCGGAGACGCATCGCAGCCTGATCGATGCCCTAGGCTCGTTCCGCACCGGTGAGCGCGTCCGGGACGGGTTCATCGTCGTGCTGGCCGGGCCTCCCAACGCCGGCAAGTCGAGCCTGCTGAACGCTCTGGCGCGCCGCGACGTCGCCATCGTTTCGGACGCGCCCGGGACGACGCGCGACGCCATCGAACTGCGGCTCGATCTGCGAGGCTGGCCGGTGACGCTGATCGACACCGCCGGCCTGCGCGACAGCGAGGACGCCATCGAGGCGGAGGGCGTCCGGCGCGCGCTCGCGCTGGGCGCCCGGGCCGACCTGGTGCTGAGGCTCCGCGCGATCGATTCGGCCCCGAACCCATTCGTGCCTCACGCGCGCGAGCTGGCGATCGCGACCAAGGCGGATCTGCCGGGACGCGTCCTGCCCGGCGAGATGCCGGTTTCGGCGCGCTCCGGCGCCGGGATCGAGGCTCTGCTCAACGCCATCGAAGCGGAGTTCGCCGGGCTGAGCGCTCCGGAGCCGGCGCTGCTGACGCGCGAGCGTCAACGTCGCGCGGTGGCGCAGGGCGCCGAGGCGCTTGAACGAATGATCGGCGCGCGCCATCGCGAAGCCGAGCTCCTGGCCGAAGACGTCAGGTTGGCCGTGCGCGCGCTGGAGCGCCTGACGGGGCGGATCGAAAGCGAAGACGTTCTCGACGCGCTGTTTGCGGATTTCTGCATCGGAAAATGAGAATCGACGCGTGTTTCACGTGAAACCGGCGGCGCGGCCGGCAGTTCGCGTTGACCCGCGCCAACGGCTTGGATAGCCAGAGAGCCATGCAGGATCGAGACGACAGCGCAGCCTATGACGTCATCGTCGTCGGCGGGGGCCATGCCGGGGCCGAGGCCGCGGCAGCCGCCGCGCGCGCCGGCGCGCGCACGGCGCTGATCACGCAGAAGCCGGAAAGCATCGGCGTGATGTCGTGCAACCCGGCGATCGGCGGACTCGGCAAAGGCCATCTCGTGCGGGAAGTGGATGCGCTCGACGGCCTGATGGGGCTGGCGGCAGACCGCGCCGGCATCCAGTTCCGCATGCTCAACCGCCGCAAGGGTCCCGCGGTGCGCGGCCCGCGCGCCCAGGCCGACCGTGCGCTGTATCGCCGCGCCGTTCAGGACCTGCTCGCCGAGCAGGCCGGGCTCGACATCATCGCGGGCGAGGTCTTCGATCTGGAGGTCGTGGACGGCCGGATCGGCGGCGTCGTCCTCGCCGATGGAAGACGATTCGCCTCCGGAACGGTCGTCTTGACGACCGGCACCTTCCTGCGCGGCCTGATCCATATCGGCGAAATACAGATTCCGGCCGGGCGCGCCGGCGAGGGACCCTCGCTCGGGCTGTCGGCCACGCTCGACCGGCACGGCTTTCCGCTCGGCCGGCTCAAGACGGGTACGCCGCCGCGTCTGGACGGCCGCACGATCGACTGGGCCAGCCTCGAGATGCAGGCCGGCGACGATCCACCCGAGCCGTTCTCGGCCCTGACCGACAGGATAACGACACGGCAGATCGAATGCGGCGTCACGCGAACCACCCTGGCCACGCATGACCTGATCAGGGCGAACCTTCACCGCGCGCCGCTGTTCTCCGGGCAGATCGAGGGGCGCGGCCCGCGCTACTGCCCGTCGATCGAGGATAAGGTGGGCCGCTTCGGCGACCGCGACGGGCACCAGATATTCCTCGAGCCGGAGGGGCTCGACGATCCGTCCGTCTATCCGAACGGCATCTCGACATCACTGCCGGAGGACGTCCAGCTCGGGCTTCTGAAGACGATCCCGGGGCTCGGCCACGCCGCCATGCTGAAGCCGGGATACGCGATCGAGTACGATTTCGTCGATCCGCGCGCCTTGCACAACACATTGGAAACACGCGCGATCCGCGGTCTTTTCCTGGCCGGTCAGATCAATGGGACGACAGGGTATGAGGAGGCTGCGGCGCAGGGAATTCTCGCCGGGCTCAACGCCGCGCGCCGCGCCTCGGGTAGCGAGCCGGTCGTGCTGGCCCGAACCGAATCCTATATCGGGGTCATGATCGACGACCTCGTCAGCCGGGGCGTTACGGAGCCGTATCGAATGTTTACCTCGCGAGCGGAGTTTCGGCTTTCGCTGCGTGTGGACAATGCCGATGAGCGGCTGACCGCCCTGGGCGCGACATGGGGCCTCGTCGGATCGCGGCGCAACCTGCATTTTCAGGCCCGAGCGGATGCCGTCGCCCGGCTGCGGGCTCGGCTTCAGGCGTTGCAGGTGACGCCTTCCGCCGCCGCGACGCTCGGGCTGAACCTCAATCGCGACGGCGTCAGGCGCAGCGTTTATCAGTTGCTGTCCTATCCAGAGATCGACTTCGACCGGGTCGCCGCGATCTGGCCTGAGCTGGCCGGGTTTGCACCAGATGTCTCGGCTCGGGTCGCAGCGGATGCGACCTATGCGGTCTATCTCGACCGGCAGGCCGCCGAGATCGAAGCCTGCCGCCGGGACGAGAAGCTCCAGGTTCCGGACACGCTCGATTTCGGGGAAATTTCCGGTTTGTCCAACGAGTTGAAAGCGAAGCTCGAGACGCATCGTCCGGCCAATCTGGCTCAGGCTACGCGCATCGAGGGCATGACGCCGGCCGCCCTCGCGCTGCTGGCCGCCCATGCGCGCCGGGGCCGCAAGGCGTCGGCCACGGCCGCAAGCTGATTCGCGCCTGTGGACAAGAGCGATCGCGCCCGTGCTCTGGGGTTGACGCCTGTTTCACGTGAAACAGAGGAAAGGCTCGGCCTTCTGGTGCAGGAGCTGATCCGCTGGCAGCAGGCGAAGAATCTGGTTTCGGCCGCGACCCTGTCGGAGATCTGGACCCGGCACGTCGCCGATTCACTGCAGCTTCGCATGCTCGCGCCGGAGCGGTCCCGCTGGCTCGATCTCGGGTCGGGCGGAGGCTTTCCGGGCCTGGTGATTGGTATATGCCTCGGCGAGCGCGGTAAGGGGCATATCGACCTTGTCGAGAGCAATGCGCGCAAATGCGCCTTCCTGCGCCACGCCGCGCGGATCACCGGAGCGCCCGTGACGGTTCATGCGGCGCGGATCGAGGATGTCATCGACGATTTCGCCGGGCTGAGCGAGGTGGTGACGGCCCGTGCATTGGCGCCATTGCCGCAGCTTCTGGACTGGTGCAACAAGCTGTTGAGAACAGGAGCGCTGGGACTGTTTCCCAAGGGACAATATCTAGATGCCGAATTGACCAACGCCTCTAAATATTGGAAGATTCAGGCCTCAACGGTTGCCTCCGTGACAGATCCGGCAGCGCGCATCCTGATCGTGCGCGAGGCCGAGAAGCGGGCTGATTCATGAACGATTCCACTCCTATCGTCATTGCCAGGCGGCCGCGGGTGCTCGCGCTCGCCAATCAGAAGGGCGGCGTCGGCAAAACCACGACCGCGATCAACCTCGGCACGGCGCTCGCCGCTATCGGCGAGAAGGTGCTGATCGTCGATCTCGACCCCCAGGGAAACGCCTCGACCGGGCTGGGAGTGGACCGGAAGAGCCGGCGCTCCTCGACCTATGACGTGCTGTGCGGCGATATCGGGCTCGGCCAGGCCCTGCAGGCGACGGCGGTCCCCGGCCTGTTCCTGGCGCCGTCGACGCTCGACCTGCTCGGGGTCGAGCTGGAGATCGCCGGGGCCAAGGACCGGGCGCATCGGCTGAAGAAGGCGATCGACGAGCTGGCGGACGACCAGCGCTGCGCCGACCTGACCTATATCCTGATCGACTGCCCGCCCTCGCTCAGCCTGATCACGATCAACGCGATGACGGCGTCGGACGCCGTTCTGGTGCCGTTGCAATGCGAGTTTTTCGCGCTGGAGGGTCTGAGCCAGCTTCTCAAGACGGTCGAGCAGGTGCGCAGCGGGCTCAACCCGCGGCTGGCCATTCAGGGCGTCGTGCTGACCATGTACGATCCGCGCAACAATCTCTCGGGCCAGGTCATGGCGGATGTGCGCGATTTCCTCGGCGACAAGGTCTACGACACCGTGATCCCGCGCAATGTCCGGGTTTCCGAGGCGCCGTCCTACGGCAAGCCCGCTCTGCTCTACGATCTGCGCTGTTCGGGGTCTCAGGCCTATCTCAGGCTGGCCTCGGAGGTAATCAAGCGCGAGCGCGCCCTGCGTGCGGCCGCGTGACGGTGTTTTTGTAGAAGGTTCAAGAGGTTGGTGATGGCCGAAGAACAAGGGCGGTCGCGCCTGGGCAGAGGGCTCGCCGCGCTGATCGGCGACGTCGGAGACGAGATCGGCGCGCTGGAGCGTTCGCGCGGGCAGCGCAAGGTGCCGGTCGAGTTCCTGCGCCCGAGCGCGCGCAATCCCCGCCGGAACTTCGCCGAGGACGAGCTCGAGGAGCTGGCGGCTTCCGTCAGGGAGCGCGGGATCCTGCAGCCGATCATCGTGCGCTCGCTCGCGGGGATGGCCGACGCCTACGAGATCATCGCCGGCGAGCGGCGGTGGCGGGCGGCGCAGCGCGCCGGATTGCACGATGTTCCGGTGCTGCTGGTCGAGGCGGATGACCGTGAGGCGCTCGAGATCGCGATCGTCGAGAACGTCCAGCGCGCCGATCTGAACGCGATCGAGGAGGCTGCCGGCTACGAGCGGCTGATCGCGGAGTTCAGCTACACGCAGAACGACCTGGCGCGCGTCATCGGCAAGAGCCGCAGCCATGTCGCCAATACGCTGCGGCTGTCACGGCTGCCCGAGCCGGTGCGGCGCATGGTCAGCGAGGGCTCCGTCTCCGCAGGTCATGCGCGCGCGCTGTTGTCGGTTTCGGAGCCGGAACGGATGGCGCGACGGATCGTCGAGGAAGGCCTCAGCGTTCGTGATATCGAGCGCGTCGTGCAGGACGAGGCGCGTGGCGAGACCAAGAGCGCATCAGGCAAGCCGAAGCCGGAGAAGGACCCCGACACGCGCGCAGTCGAGAAGGCGCTGGAGGAGGTTCTCGGCCTGTCCGTCGCCATCCGACACCGCGCCAGCGGCGGCGGCGAGATGGTGATCGGCTACAAGACGCTCGAGCAACTCGAGGCGTTGTGCCGGCGGCTGCGGGCCTGACGGGCTGATTCAGCCGCCCCTTGGACCCGAGGAGACCTGCCGGGCCAGCGTCCAGAGCGTGCGCGCCGCCAGCGCCTCCGCGAGACCGGGCTCGCGCCGCACCGAGAGGATCGCGGCGCCGAGCGCGGCGACGGCTTCCGACAGTTTCGGAGCGGGCCAGACGCGCAAGGCCTGCTCCGCGGCCTTCAGCCGGGGAAAGGGCAGGCGCATCGCGGCGGCGGCGTCCCGCGCGCTGCGGCCGGCGTCGAGGCTCATCCGCGCCTTCAGCAGAGCGAGAGCGTGTCGCAGCACGGCGCCGAGCATGACGCCGGCGTCGAGACCCTCGCCCACGAGCCGCGACAGCGCCAGATCGAGTCCGTCGAGCCGGCCGGCGAAAACCGCGTCGATCAGCGCCGCCTGCTCGCGCTGGGCCGTGTCGCCGATGATCGCCTCGACATCGGCGTCGGTGACCACGGCTTCGGCGCCGACATAAAGCAGCAGTTTCTCGATCTCGCGTCGCGAGGCCTGCCGATCGCCCCCGAGCAGGCCGATCAGCCGCTCGCGCGCGTCGGGCTCGATACGCTTGCCGGCGCCCTTGACCATGTCGTCGACGATGCTCCCGACATCGGCCGCATTGTCGGAGTAGCAGGGCACGGCGAGCGCCGAGCGGGCCCGCTCGCAGGCGAGGCGAAGCGGATTCGAGCCCTTCAGGTCTCCGGCCTCGATGATCACGATCGCGTCCCGCGACGGCGTCGCCAGCAAAGGCTCGACCGCGGCGACCAGAGGTTTGGCGCTGGGCGAGACGCGAATCGCCCTGCGGCCGCCGAAAAGGCCGATCGTGTTGGCCTCGTCGAGGAGCTTCAGCGGGTCGGCGGCGACATCGTCGCCGGACATCCGGACGAGCTGGAAGCCGTCCTGCGGATCATCGACGCTGAGGCGCGCCAACGTCCCGGCGCGTTCGGAGACAAGCCCGGCGTCGGGGCCGTAGAGCAGCACCAGCCGCCAGGCCGGGTCCAGCCCGGCCAGCGCGCGCTCGGCCTGGTGAGCCTTGACGGCGACCATGCGACCGGCGGCTTCAGGCCACGAGGTCGGCGGAAATACGCCCGCGTATCAGCGTCGCCAGCGTCTTGGCGGCGCGGATCTGCGCGTCGCGGGCGGCCCGGACCGTGGCGAAGCGCTGGGTCGAGCGCTCATAGGGCGCGCGCGCCGCATTGATGCCCTGGGAGACGATCTCGCCCGAGCCGATCCGGGCGAGCTTCCAGTCGGCGGTGGCGACGAGAACCGCTGAATCGGCGCGGCCATCCAGCGAATCGACGGAGACGAACTCCAGCGACTCCGTCACCGACGCCGTCAGCGTCAGACGCTTCGCGCCCGCCGGCGCACCGCCGCCATCGAGCTCGAAGACGAGCTCGTTGCGCAGGTGATGGCCGACCAGCCCCTTGATCTCGGGCACGTCGATATCCCGGAGCGCGGTCCTGACGCTGCCGCCGACCGTGCTGGCGGTGCCCTCGGCATAGAGCGGGCGCAGGCAGCCGCCGGCAAGCGAGGCCGCGCCCAGCGCCAGCTCCAGGACGGCGCGGCGCGAGGGTGGCGCCGCAGGCTGGCCCGCCGAGGTTCCGCTCGCCGAAGTTTCGCTCGCCGAAGTTTCGCGCGCCAAGGGTTCAGACGACGACATTCACGATTCTCCCCGGAACGACGATGATCTTGCGGATAGGCCTGGTCTCGAGCCCCCTGATGACGGCGTCCGACGCGCGCACGATCGCCTCGACGGCGACGGTATCCGCATAGGCCGGCACCGTCACCTCGGCGCGCTTCCTGCCGTTGATCTGCACCGGCAGCACGATGCTCTC
>JAKFWE010000330.1 GCA_021732895.1 Allobosea sp.
CGAGGCGTGGATACCGAGCTTGTGCTCGATGCCGGAGCAGCGCAGATCGTTGTGGGAGCCGAGCGAGCCGTCTTCGTTGACGAGGTATTTCGGCACGAGGAAGAGCGAGATGCCGCGCGTGCCGGCCGGCGCATCGGGCAGGCGCGCGAGCACGAGATGGATGATGTTCCAGGTGAGCCCGTGCTCGCCATAGGTAATGAAGATTTTCTGGCCGGTGATGCGGTAGGTGCCGTCGCCGACCGGCTCGGCTTTGGAGCGCAGCGCGTTGAGGTCCGAGCCGGCCTGCGGCTCGGTGAGGTTCATCGTGCCCATCCACTCGCCGGAGACGAGCTTGTCGAGATAGGTCGCCTTGAGATGCTCGGAGCCATGGGCGTGCAGCGCCTCGATCGCGCCGACCGTCAGCAGCGGCCCGAGCGCGAAGGCGAGCGAGGCCGAGTTCCACATCTCGGTGCAGGCCGATTGCAGCAGCGCCGGCAGGCCCTGTCCGCCATGCTCCTCCGGCCCGGGCAGCGCGTTCCAGCCGGCCTCGGCCCAGGCCGTGTAGGCCTCTTTCCAGCCCGGCGGCGTGGTGACGACGCCGTCCTTCAGCGTCGCGCCATGCTTGTCGCCGATGCGGTTCAGCGGCGCGATCACGTCGCTGGCGAATTTCGCCGCCTCGTCGAGCACGGCTTCCGCGACGCCGCCTTCCAGTTCCGGCGCGAGCCCCTCCGCGATCAGCGCCTCGAGTCCCGCGACGTGACGCATGGTGGCGAGGATATCATCGACCGGGGCGCGGTAGCTCATCTGCACTTCTCCCTGACGCCTTCGGGCTGCGGCGCGCGACGCCGGCCAAGGTCTGGTTTTGACGCAGCCGCGATGATAGCGAGGAACGAGGCCCCGCGCCACGCGACCGCGAGCACAGCCGCAGTCCGGCGGCCCGCCTTCTGCATAGTTTATATATGAACCTTTTCGGGTCAACGTGCCGAATTCACGCGACACACGACGACTGGAGCCGAACGCCGCCGGCATCGCAGAGGCGGCGGCGCTGCTGCGCGGGGGATTGCTCGTCGCCCTGCCGACGGAGACGGTCTACGGGCTCGCCGCCGACGCGACATCCGGGACCGCGGTCGCGGGCATCTACGCAGCCAAGGGCAGGCCGCGTTTCAACCCGCTGATC
Source organism: Allobosea sp. (assembly GCA_021732895.1). GTDB lineage: Bacteria > Pseudomonadota > Alphaproteobacteria > Rhizobiales > Beijerinckiaceae > Allobosea. The sequence continues at coordinate 1,157 of JAKFWE010000330.1, forward strand.
GCGCATCTGCCGGACCTCGCGGCCGCCCGGCGCGAGGGCGTCTTCGACGCGCCGGCGCTTGCGCTGGCCGCCGCCTTCTGGCCCGGGCCGCTGACATTGGTGGTCCCGGTCTCGGCCGATTGCGCCGTCTGCGACCTTGCCCGCGCCGGGCTGTCCTCCGTGGCGCTGCGCGTGCCGTCGCATCCCGTGGCGCGCGCCGTGCTGGAGCGGGCCGGACGGCCGATCGCCGCGCCGTCGGCGAATCGATCCGGCAGGATCAGCGCGACCTGCGCCGGCGACGTGCTGGAGGAGCTCGATGGCCGGATCGACGCCGTGCTGGATGCGGGAGCGACCAAAATCGGCGTCGAATCGACCATCGTGGCCTGTCTCGGCGGCGCGCCGCGCCTGCTGCGGCCGGGCGGCGCGACACGCCAGGCCATAGAGGCGGTGATCGGGCAGGCGCTCCTCCTCGCCGAGGACGACAGCGCGGCCCCGCTCTCGCCTGGACTGCTGGCCTCGCACTATGCGCCTGCGGCGCGGGTCAGGCTCGATGCGGCGGCCGCGCGGGCCGGCGAAGCCTGGCTCGGCTTCGGGCCGGAGGCCGAGACGGCCGCGCCCGGCCGTGCCGCATTGAACCTGAGCCCCGCCGGCGACCTTGCAGAGGCCGCCGCCAACCTTTTCGGCCATTTGCGCCGGCTCGACGCGGCGCGGCCCGCCGGCATCGCGGTGGCGGCGATTCCGGAGCACGGCCTCGGCGAGGCGATCAACGACCGGCTCAGGCGCGCGGCGGCGCCGCGTTGAAACGCAAAGCCACCTTGCGATCCTGCAAGATATCGGCTTGCCTGCGGGCGAACCAAAAGGCCGGGAACCGATGAGCGCCAATCTCGCCTGGGACGATTTCCGCCTGATCAAGGCGATCGCCGATCATGACGGGCTGACCGGCGCGGCGGCGGCGCTGGGCGTCAACCATTCCACCGTGTTCCGCCGGCTCGGCCAGATCGAGGAGCAGCTCGGGCTGCCGCTCTTCGAGCGCCGCAAGACCGGCTATGTCGCGACCACCGCCGGCGCGGAGATGACCGAGCTCGCGGCGCGGATGGAGGAGGACGTCACCGCCTTCGGGCGCCGGCTGGCGGGCCGCGATGTCGCGCCGTCGGGAGAGGTCCGCGTCACCACCACCGACACGCTCTTCCTCAACCTGCTGCTGCCGATCTTCGTGGCCTTCCGCGAGACGCACCCGGCGATCCGGCTCGACATCGTCATCGGCAACCAGACGCTCAACCTCTCGCGGCGCGACGCCGACGTCGCGATCCGCGCCAGCGATTCACCGGGGGAAACCCTGATCGGGCGCAGACTGGCGACGCTCAACTGGGCCGTCTATGGCCGCGTCCAGGACGCGCTGAGTGATGACGAGATCGCCGATCCGACGGCGCTGTTCCGGCGCGACTGGGTCACGCTCGGCGACCAGCTCGGCTATGTGAAGGCCGCGCGGCATGTCCGCGACCATGTCGCGCCGGAGAGGATCGCTCTCAAGACCTCGGCCGTGCTGGGGCTGACCGAGGCGGTCGAGCAGGGGCTCGGCATCGGCCCCCTGCCCTGCTTCATCGCCGACCAGCGACCCGCCCTGACGCGGCTGACGCAGCCCGACCCGGAGTTTTCGACGGGGTTGTGGATCCTGACCCATCCCGACATCCGGAACGCGCCGAGAGTGAGGGCCTTCATGGAGTTCGTCGGCGGGGAGCTGGCGAAGCGGCGCGGGCTGATCGAGGGCGGGAGTTAGCCCACCTCGACCACGACCCGCCCGCGCACCTTGCCCTCGACGATCGCCTTGCCGGTCTCGATCACGCTCTCCAGAGGGATCGTCGTGGTCATGGCCGCGAGCCTGTCGCGGTCGAGATCGCTGGCGAGGCGCGTCCACGCCTCCAGCCGGCGCGGCTTCGGGCACATCACCGACTCCACACCCAGCAGCGCGACGCCGCGCAGGATGAAGGGCGCGACCGAGGCCGGCAGGTCCATGCCCTGCGCCAGCCCGCAGGCGGCGACCGCGCCGCCATATCTCGTCATCGACAGCACATTGGCGAGCGTGTGCGAACCCACCGCATCGACGCCGGCGATCCAGCGCTCCTTGCCCAGCGGGCGGCCAGCCGCCGAGAGTTCGCCGCGGTCGATGATCTCGGCCGCGCCGAGGCCTTTCAGATAGTCGGCCTCCTCGGCGCGGCCGGTCGAGGCGATCACGTGCCAGCCGGCCTTGGCCAGCAGCGCGATCGCAACCGAGCCGACGCCGCCGGCCGCGCCGGTGACGACGACCGGCCCGTCGGCGGGTTTGAGCCCGTGCTTCTCGAGCGCCAGCACGCAGAGCATGGCGGTGTAGCCGGCGGTGCCGATCGCCATCGCCTCGGCCGGGTTCATGCCGGCGGGCAGCGGCACCAGCCAGTCGCCCTTGACGCGCGACTTCTGGGCGTATGCGCCCAGATGCGTCTCGCCCGTGCCCCAGCCATTGAGGATGACGAGGTCGCCCGGCCTGAAATCGGGATGGTCGGACGTCTCGACCCGGCCGGAGAAGTCGATGCCCGGGATCATCGGCCAGCGCCGCACCACCGGGGCCTTGCCGGTGACGGCGAGCCCGTCCTTGTAGTTCACCGTCGAATGGGTGACGCGGACGGTGACGTCGCCTTCCATCAGGTCGGCTTCGGCGAAGTCGGTGAAGGCGAGGTTCGTGCCGGTCTCGCCCTTGGTCGCGACGAGGGCCTTGAAGGTGGACATGGGCGTCTCCTGAGCTTTGCGCGCAGGAGATACGTGTCGCCGGCGGCGCGCAACCCCGCGCGCAGTGCGTGTTTGGCCAGATCCCAATTGTCATTCCGGGGCAGGCCGAAGGCCTGAACCCGGAACCCACGACCGGGTAAGGCGCATCAGGCCGTTGACGAGGGTTCACCCGGTCGTGGGTTCCGGGTTCTTCACTGCGTGAAGCCCCGGAATGACAAGCGGGATCACGCCGGCTGCGGCATCGGCCGCTCCACCGCCTTCTCGACGATCGGCAGGTTGATCAGCGCGGAGGCGATCCCGAGCACGATGGAGAGCCACCAGACGAGCTGGTAGGAGCCGGTCGCCTCATAGAGCACGCCGCCGAGCAGAACGCCGAGGAAGCCGCCGACCTGATGCGAGAAGAAGGCGAAGCCATAGAGCATCGCCATGTATCTGGTGCCGAACATCAGCATCACCAGCGAGGATGTCGGCGGAATGGTCGAGAGCCAGAACAGGCCGATGATGGCGCCGAACATGATCGCCGTGGCGGGGCTCGGCGGCAGCAGGATGAAGGCCGCGATCGCGGCGGCCCGGCCGAGATAGATCCAGGCCAGCAGATAGCGCTTGGGCATGCGCGTCGAAAGCCAGCCCGAACCAAGCGAGCCCACGGCGTTGGCGAGCCCGATCACGGCCAGCGTCCAGCCGCCGACCCAGGCCGCCATGCCGACATCCTTGAGGTAGGCCGGCATGTGGGCGGTGATGAAGGCGAGCTGGAAGCCGCAGGTGAAGAAGCCGAGCACGAGCAGCACATAGGAGCGGTGCCGGAAGGCCTCGGTCAACGCCTGCATGATCGACTGGCTGGGCAGGCTGGCTGCGGCGGCCGTCTGTGTGGCGCTCAGCTTTCGGCTCGCCAGCACGACCGTCAGCGGCATCACCAGCAGCACCGAGACGGCGAAGACATAGAGCGCCTGATGCCAGCCGAGCTGCTCGATCAGCACATTGCCGATCGGCGGGTAGAGGAACTGCCCGAAGGAGCCCGCCGCCGTGCCGGCGCCGAAGGCCATCGGCCGCCAGCTTTCGGGCAGAAGCTTGCCGAAGGCGGCGAGCACGAGGTTGAACGAGCAGGCGGAGAGCCCGAAGCCGATCAGCACGCCGGCGCTCAGATGCATGCCGAGCGGCGTCGTCGCCATGCCCATGCCGACGAGGCCGAGCGCATAGAGCACCGCGCCGAAGCAGAGCACCCGCACAGTGCCGAAACGGTCCGCGACCGCCCCGGCGAAGGGCGCGCCGAGCCCCCAGAGCAGATTCTGGATGGCGATGGCGAGGCTGAACGTGTCGCGGCCCCAGCCGAACTCCAGCGTCATCGGGATCTGGAACAGGCCGGCGCTGGCGCGCGGGCCGAAGGTGATCAGCGCGATCAGGCAGCCGCCGGCGACGATCACCTCCGGTGCATAGCCGCGCCTGGATTGCGTGCTCATCGTCATTCTCCGGTCGCGCGCTCCGGGCCCGGGCGGTTCGCGTCGTGCGGCTGCACGATAGCCCCGCCCGCCGCGCTGCAACAACGCGTTTTCGTGACGTCGCGCATCACCGGCGCGCATGGGCGGGGCGCATTAACCCAGCCTCAACCCTACTACGGCGATAACGGAAACAGTCGAAACGGCGCGCGCGACGCGCGCCGGGCGCAGGTGTTTCAGGCGGGTTCTTGGCGCGTGGGTCAGTGGCGTGTGCATCGCCGGACGAGGCGTATCGGCTCGGTCGGGCTGAGCTGGGCGCTCGCCACCACGGCGCCCTGGGCGCTTTCGGCCGGGATGCTCGTTTCCTTCACCGCCTCGGCCGGCCAGAATTTCGGCGCCGACGCCCTGCCTTATTCGATGACGCAGCGCATCGCGGCGCCGGAAGCCTCGGTGCTGGAGGAAGGACCCTCGCTTCTGGTCGCGGCGAGCGCCTTCAGGCTGCCGGGCCTTTCGCTGTCCTCCAGCGTCAGGCTCGCCAGCCTGTCCTTCGACGAGCCCGGCCGGCGCGTCGTGATCGACCGGGACCGGCCGCGCGAGGAGCTCAAGCGCAGCGCGCAGGGCTATCCGACGATCGATCGCAGCGCCAAGGGCGACCCGCTGCCCGGGCTGCGGCCGAGTCTGAGCCGGTCGCCGCCGCGCGAACTCGAGCGCGTCGTCTTCGGCGACAACCAGCCCGGCCTGATCTCCGGCGGCTTCACGCTGGAGCCGGCGGGCCCGGGCGAAGGCCTGGACGGTCCGCAGACCGGCTTCGAGCCCTACGCCAACGAGGGCGGGTTGACCGATCCGGCGCTGTCGGACGCGTCACCCGGCAACTCCTTGAAACCGCTGATCGCATCGCGCCGGCAGGCGGAGCTCTATCTCGACAGCATCGACGGCTCGACGCCGACGGAACGCGCGCGCGCGTCCACGACCACGCCCCCTGTGAACTACAGCGTCGCGACGCTGGTTCCCCCCGCGCCGCCCGCGCCTGACCCGCGCAGCCTGATCGCGCGGGCGCCGTCCGGCGCGACCGGCGTTCGCGGTATTTTGCGCAACGCGCCGCCCGGACCGCGTGAAATCTACACAGGCCTGATCGCGCCGGAGAACATGGCCAGGGAGCAGCGCTGCCTCGCCGAGGCGATCTATTTCGAGGCGCGGTCGGAATCCGACGAAGGCCGCGCCGCCGTGGCGCAGGTCGTGCTCAACCGAACCAAGAGCGCGCTCTATCCCAACAGCGTCTGTGGCGTGGTCTATCAGAACAGCCACCGGCATCTGGCCTGCCAGTTCACCTTCACCTGCGAGGGCAAGTCCCTGCGCGTCACCGAGCCCGAGCCGTGGAAGGCCGCCGTGCGGATCGCGCGCGAAGTCTATGAGGGCACGACCTGGCTCGCCGATGTCGGGGCCTCGACGCATTATCACGCCGACTATGTTCGCCCGTCCTGGGCGCGGCGCCTGACCAAGATGGACACGATCGGCCGGCACGTGTTCTACAAGCTCAAGCCCGGGCAGACCTGATTTCATCTGCATTTTCCGCTTTTTCACAAGCCATCGTTAGTGTCGGTGAAGACGACGGCGCCTGCCGGCTTGGTTAATTTTACCTTGTTTTTGCGTTTACCTTGCGCCGCGCGCCGATCGCTGGCTCCTTGTTCCCCATAAGCGGCGCCTGACGCCGCAGCGCAGGGTTCAAGGTCAGACATGAGCAGCAAGGTCCTTTCCGCCTCGGCATTCACGGCATCGGCCTTCTCGGCGTTCCTCCTACTCGGCGCCCAGGGCGCGCAGGCCGGCGGCTGCCACGGCTCCTCATGCTACGATCTGGTGCAGACGCCGCCGGTCTACGGCTCGGTCGCGGAAACCTATGTCGTGCGCCCGGCGCAGCGGCAGAGCCGCGTCATCCCGGCGGAATACGACTACGTCAGCGAGAGCGTGCTGGTGCAGCCCGAGCGCCGCATCCCGCGCCACCACCCGGCGCAATATTCAACCGTTTCGGAAAAGGTCATGGTTCATCCCGGCGGCAAGCGCTGGGAGGTCACGACCGACGCGCATGGCCGCACCACCGGCTGCTGGGTCTACGACAAGCCGCGCTACGCCCACCAGCAGCGCACCGTCGTCGTCGCTCCGGCCAGCACCTCCTACGAGGTCGTTCCGGCCGTCTACAGCCAGCGCCAGCGCAAGGTCATGGTGCGCCCGACACAGGTGGTCCATGACGAGATCCCGGCCGTCTACGGCACGCATCACCGCAAGGTGCTGATCAGCCCCGGCTCGCAGCACTGGGCCCGCAGCCGCCACTGAATTTTTCGACGAGAGCCTCTGGAAGACCCTTCATCACGGAACGTCACTCAGCCCCGGCCTCGCGCCGGGGCCTTTTTTTTGCGCATCGCCTGGCAGGACGAGGATGCCGGGCCGCTCAGGACAGGCGGCCGAGCACCAGATAGAGCGCCGCGACGCCCGAGGCGAAGGCGAACAGACGCGCCGTCATGTTGATGAAGGTGCCCGGCGCGCGGGCCGTCGCGAGGCTGACGACGATCTCGGTGAGGCCGAGACCGAGCAGCACCAGCAGGAAGGGCGGGAAAAACGTCGCCGAGACGCCGGCGAGCAGTCCCTGCTGGCCGGCGAGACCGACGAGCCCGCCGAGCACGCTGCCCCAGACGATGAACGCCAGCTCGGTGACGGAAAAGCGCATCGCCCAGGCTCAGCGCCGGCGGAAGTTCTGGTTGCGGGGCGGACCGCCCGGCGCGGGGCCGGCCGTCTTCTGGCGGAAGTTGATGCGGCCCCGGTCGAGATAGTAGGGCGACATCTCGACGACGACCCGGTCGCCGGCGATGGTGCGGATGCGGTTCTTCTTCATCTTGCCGGCCGCGTAGGCGAGGATCACGTGCTCGTTGTCGAGCTTGACCCGGTAGTTGCCGTCCGGCAGGACCTCGACCACCGTGCCGTCGAATTCGAGCAGTTCTTCTTTAGCCATTCTGTCGTCCTTCGTGTGCCCGTTGGCGCTGGAGGAGACGGTTTCAGGAACCGCCTCTCTCCGCTTCTCTCGCGTTGCGCGTCAGTTCGCGCGACGCCGGGCGCCGTTGGTGCGTGGTTGCTGAGTTCTTTGCTGCAAGAACGCGACGCCGCCAAGCCCTTCCTTGGCCGCTCCACCCTCTTTTCGCGGGGCCGGAGCCTCGCTGCGCTGCGGCGGCCGGTCGTTGCGGGGAGCATCGTTGCGCGCCTCGCGCTGGCCGGAGCCCGCAGGTTTGCCAGCGTGCGAAGGCTTGGGCGAACCAGAGCGCGGACCGGAGGGCCGGCCATGATCGCGCCCGCCGCCGGCGTTCTGCTGGCCGCGCCCGCCGCGGCCCTGGTTCTGCGGCGGCTTCTTGGGCGTGCGACCGTCCCAGTAGGGAACCTCGCCCATCGGCGTCAGCGCGACGCGCGTCAGCTTCTCGATGGCGGCGAGATCGCCGCGCTCCTCCGGCGTGCAGAAGGCGATGGCGACGCCCGACGCGCCGGCGCGCGCGGTGCGGCCGATGCGGTGGACATAGGTTTCCACGACGTTGGGCAGGTCGAACTGGACGACATGGCTGATGCCGTCGACGTCGATGCCGCGGGCGGCGATGTCGGTGGCGACGAGGATGCGCAGGTCGCCGTCGCGGAACGCGCCGAGCGCCCGCTCGCGCTGGCCCTGGCTCTTGTTGCCGTGGATCGCGGCGGATTTGATGCCGGCGATCTCGAGCTGGCGCACGACCTTGTCGGCGCCGTGCTTGGTGCGCGTGAAGACGATGGCGCGCTCCATCTCGGGCACGCCGAGCGTCCTGGCGAGCAGCGCCGGCTTGTCGCCGGGCTGGGTGAAGACGACGCGCTGGTCGACCTTCTCCGCCGTGGTCGCGACCGGCGTCACCGCGACCTCGACCGGATCGGTCAGGTAGGCCGAGGCGATCTCGCGGATCGGCTTGGGCATCGTCGCCGAGAACAGCAGCGTCTGGCGCTTGGCCGGGATCAGGGTGGCGATGCGGCGCAGCGCGTGGACGAAGCCGAGATCGAGCATCTGGTCGGCCTCGTCGAGCACGAGATACTCGATCTCGCGCAGCGAGACGGCGCGCTGATCGACGAGATCGAGCAGGCGGCCGGGCGTGGCGACGAGGATGTCGACATGCTGGCCGAGCGCGCGGATCTGCTTGCCGACCGGCACGCCGCCGAAGACGACGGTCGATTTGACCGTGGTGAACTGGGCGTAGGCCCGGATCGAGGCCTCGATCTGGGCGGCGAGTTCGCGCGTCGGCGAGAGGATCAGCGCACGCACCGAGCGCGGCTGCATGCGGCGCGGCTGGTTGAGCAGGCGGTGCAGCAGCGGCAGCGCGAAGGCGGCCGTCTTGCCGGTGCCGGTCTGGGCGGCGCCGAGGAGGTCGCGGCCAAGGAGGATCGGCGGGATCGCCTGCGCCTGGATCGGCGTCGGCGTGGCGTAACCTTCGGCGCTGAGAGCCTTGAGAAGCTGCTCGGCGAGGCCGAGGTCGGTGAAATGAGTCAAAACGGGTCTTTCCGGACGCCGCGACGCAAGGGGCACATGTGGAAAACGGCTGTGCCGCCGGATTGCGCCCGGCCTTGGTCTTCCTGGGGAATTCCCGCCGGCGGACCGCTAGCCACAGCGCCGGAGGGAGATGTCGGAGCGGGCGGACGCCAAGGCGCCGCCCGGTGCGATGAGCGCGAACGCTCAGGCGATGGCGAGGTTGCCGGCCGAGGACTTGCCGGTCTTGCGATCGGCGACCAGCTCGTAGGAGACGACCTGGCCCTCGACCAGTTCGCGCAGGCCGGCGCGCTCGACGGCGCTGATGTGGACGAAGACGTCCTGCCCGCCGCTAGACGGGGTGATGAAGCCATAGCCCTTGGTGGCGTTGAACCACTTGACGGTGCCCTTATCCATAACGGGATAGTCCTTACGTTTCAGATCCGCGTGTTCGATGAGGCCCGAGGCTCGGCGCGCGGACGCCTCGCTCCGGTCTTGTAGTCGATGTGTGGTGGATCTGAATCGGGACCGCCGACCGGACTTCAGCCCGCGCGGAGGAATGGCCAGAACCCGGCCGCATCTCGTCTTACATGCGAGGAGCTAGCACATTTTGCGCGGGGGGTCCAGCGCGGGAACGAACGGCAACAATCCCGTTGACCGGCAAATCCGAGCGCAGCATGGTTGTCTTTGTCGGCGTTTGATGCTGCGAGAGGGAGATCATGAGACTCCTTTTTCTGGCTCTCATATCCATGGCGCTGGCCGGGCCGGGCCTTGCCCAGGCGCCTCCGAACTACCTCAACGACGAGGCGATGTTCGCCAAGGGCTGGTCGGAACTCACCAAAAGGATCGAACCGAATCCCGACGTCGCAGAAATCGTCATCAGACCCGACGCCATCGAGGTTCAGGCGCGCGCGGCTGCCGGCGGCGCACGGATCGATCGCTGGCGCGTAGGCTACAGGACCGTCCTCACCATGCGTCTGCATGGCGTGTCGGGACCGCGCGCCGAGCAGCCGTCATCTCCCGTCGCCAATATCGAGGGTGGTTTCTTCAAGCTGTCCTCCGTGCCGATGGACAGGCTCCGGGCCATTCTCGACGCGGCCATGGCAAGGGTTCGGCTCGACGATCCCGAGCGCGTCGGCTCCGTCCGCATCGCCCGGCTGGTCACGCTGCTGCCGAACCCGGCCTTTGGCGAGGTGCGCTGGACCATCGCCGTCGTCAGCGACCGCGAGAACGCCAGCGTGACGACGTCAGCCGACGGGTCCGTCATCGGCGTCGACATCTCCGGCACGAACCGGGGCCGCAACAGGAATTTCCTCGCACAGGATGACTGGCCGCTCGGCGATGCGCAGGCCTCGTTCCGGTCCGTGATCGGCGCGCGCCGGGAGATCTACGAGATCGACATCTCGCAAAGCGCAATCAAGATGACGGCCGTCTCGCAGGCCAGTCCGTCCGCCGTCACCGCCTGGCTCTGGGATGGCGGCGCATTCCGGAAGAGTTTCATCGACAGCCCGAATTTCGAACTGGTGCGCAACAACGGCAATCTGCCGTTTGCGCTGGACGAGATCGACATGGCCAAGGGGCCAGCCGTCCTCAAGGCCGCACGCGACAGGGAGCCCACGGGCAATCCGCGCATCATGATCGCCAAGGCCGTCAAGCAGCGCGTGGCGGTGGGCACGCCTCGCGTGCTGTGGGAGGTGCAGCTTGTCGATGCGCGGCGTCAGATTCCGCTGATCGGCGAGGATTTCTCAGAGCGAACGATCGTCAAGCTGACCCCGGATGGCGAAGTGGTCTCCGTTCTCCTGCCGAAGAGCCTGCGCCCCGCGATCGACTGGTTCGGAGCGGACGCCATCCTGGCTGCCATCGCCAGCTTCCGGTCGTCGTATGGCGACGCCACCAGAGTCGTCGAACTGGGCTTCAGCGACAGCCGCGCCAATCTGGTCATGCAGACGGCCGGCGCGACGCGCAGGGTCGAACTGCTGGAAAGCGGCCTCCAGGACGGATCCAACATGCTGTCGGGCATGCCCGCTCAGCGGTCCTCCTTCACGCTCGGCGACCTCGCCAAGCTGGACAAGGCGACGATCGAAAGAATGCTGGCGCGCGCCCGCACGGACGTTCCGTTGCCGGGCGCCAAGGTCCATGGCGTCCGCTTCTGGTCGGGCGAGCCCTTCTGGCGGCCGAGGCCAGGCGTCGCCCATGTCGATATCCGCGTCGGCGTGCCGCCGCGTCATGACGCCGGCGGATATGTGGTGTTCACCGCCGACGGCAAATGGATCGAGACCGTCAAGTAGCGCCACTCGGCTTCGGCTGGCCGCGAGGCCGAGGTGCGACGTCAGGCTGAAGGCGCGACGAGAGCAGGTCCGCGCTCCTGTCTGTCACGATACGGAGGGAATCGCTTGGCTTTCCGGACCGTACCCCGCAGGGCCTTGGCCTTCGCAAGTTGAAAGGCGTGTCATGAAGACGTTCTGGATGGTCGTCGTCACCAACGCCCTGTTTGTCGCCTTCGTAGCGCTGGCATCCCTTCTCTGGCCGCTGATCGGCTCTCTTGTCGGCTACGGCAACTCGTGGTGGCTCGCGCCGCTGGCATCCTTTGGCGGGTTTCTGATCGCCGGTCGCGTGGTCAACGAAGCCGATCGGGATCTTGCCTTCCGGGCGCAATCGGGCGTCCTGAGCGTGTTTTGCGCAGGCACGCTCCTGGCGCCTCTATTGGGCCTGAACCTGGGCATTCCCGCCTGGCGCGTCCTTGTCACGCTCGCCCTCGGCATTGCCGGGACGTGGCTGGCCCGCGCCATGCTGGGCGGCGGCAGGTGACGACCCGCCGCATCTGGTCAAAGCGGTCACAAGACAATGGCCTGATGCTTGCTGTTCGGCGAATTCACCGCCGTCCCCGTTGATCGATCGGGCGTGTTCCATTCCTCGGAAAAATTCGGGAGCGCCCCGCAAAATGCCCGTCGCGCAGATCAACCGATTTCCCGCACCAGTTCATCCAGCCCGCCCAGATCGACGAGCCTGCGATACCGCCCCTCCCCCGCCGGCTCTTGCGCATGCTCCAGCGCCCAGGTCAGGTCATGCGGCACATGCACGGCCCAGGCCCCGGCCGCCAACGCGGGCCAGATGTCGGATTTCAGCGAGTTTCCGACCATCATCGCGCGCGCCGCGCCGTCGCCATGCCGGGCGAAGATGCGCTCATAGGTCGAGGCGGTCTTGTCGCTGACGATCTCGATCGCGTCGAACAGATCGCCCAGCCCCGAGGCCGCGAGCTTGCGCTCCTGATCGAAGAGATCGCCCTTGGTGATCAGGACCAGTCTGTAGTCGCCGGCGAGCGCTTCGAGCGTCTCGCGGACATGCGGCAGCGTCTCGACCGGATGGGCCGCCATCTCTCGCCCGGCAGCCAGAATCTCCGCGATGACGTCGGCCCTGACCTCGCCCTTGGTGACCTCGATCGCGGTCTCGATCATCGACAGCACGAAGCCCTTGATGCCGAAGCCGTAGAAGGCGAGGTTGCGGCGCTCCGCCTCCAGCAGCTTGCCGGAGATCTCGGCGGCCTGCCCATGCGCGCCGAGCAGCGCGACGAAGCGATCCTCGGTCAGCCTGAAGAACTGCTCGTTCTGCCAGAGCGTGTCGTCGGCGTCGAAGCCGATCGTGGTCAGCGCCCGCGCCATCGTCTCAGCGGCTCGCTTCGGCGATCAGGGCCTCCAGCTCGGCGTTGAAGCGGTCCGGATGCTCGAAATAGACCGAGTGGCCGGCGTCAGGCACGCAGACGAAACGGCCGTTCCTCGCATGCGCCGAAACGGCCTCCAGCCCGCAGGCGGGGATGACGAGGTCGTCGGCGCCGGCGAGGAACAGCACCGGGCAATCCAGCGCCGCGAGATCGGAAGGCGGGCGGCTGCGCGCCTCCCAGATGCGCTCGCGGACCTGCGCCTTGTCGAGCGACGCATTGAGCCGGTCGATCGATTTGTAGAGTTCGTGGCGCGCCGGATCGCGGCGCGCGAAGGCCTCGCCGCAGGCCGGGCTGATTCCGGCCTCGGCCCAGCGCGGCGTCGTCGCGTCGACGCGGGCCTGCCAGCGCGCCAGATCGTCCGCGATATCGGTCTTCGCCTGCCTGAAATCGAGCGAGCCGGTGGTGCAGGCCAGCATCAGCCCCGCGATCGTCTCCGGGTTGGCCAGGGCATGGTCGACGCAGGTCCAGCCGCCCATCGACTGGGCGACGAGGATCGGGCGATCCAGCCCCAGATGCGCGATCAGGGCCGCGAGGTCGCCGGCGTAGTCGGCCGGCTCGGGACCGCCCGCGACGGCGTCGGAGGGTGCGAAGCCGCGATGGGCGAAGGTGACGCAGGCATGCGTCGTCCCGAAACGGGCGATTTGCTGCCACCAGGACAGGTGGTTGCCGCCGAGGCCGTGGGCGAAGATCAACGGCGGGCCATCGCCCGTCACCTCGTAGTAGAGGTCGCCGAACGGGCGGGCGAGACGGCCGGGTGTCGTGCGCATCGGGTTCAGCCTTCCCTGGCCGTGACGTCCCCGAGCGCCGCCTGGGCGGCCGCGAGCCTGGCGATCGGCACGCGGAACGGCGAGCATGAGACGTAGTCGAGGCCGACCGCGTGGCAGAAGCCTACGGAGGCCGGATCGCCGCCATGCTCGCCGCAGATGCCGAGCTTGATGTCCGGCCGGCTCCTGCGGCCGCGCTCGACGGCGATGGCGACGAGCTCGCCGACGCCCTCCTGGTCGATGGTGATGAACGGATCGGCCTCGAGGATGCCCTTGGCCGTGTAGGAGCCGAGGAAGGAGCCGGCGTCGTCGCGGCTGATGCCGAGCGCGGTTTGCGTCAGGTCGTTGGTGCCGAAGGAGAAGAACTCCGCGGTGCGCGCGATCTCCTCGGCGCGCAGGCAGGCGCGCGGCAGCTCGATCATGGTGCCGACCTGGTAGCTCAGCGCGACGCCGCTCTCGGCCGTGACCGCGGCCGCCATGGCGTCGATGCGGGCCTTGACCAGATCGAACTCCGCCAACCCCATCACGAGAGGCACCATCACCTCCGGAATCACCGGCGTGCCGGTCTCCTTCGCTGCGATCACGGCGGCCTCGAAGATGGCGCGGGCCTGCATCTCGGCTATCTCCGGATAGGCGATCGCGAGCCGGCAGCCGCGAAAGCCCAGCATCGGATTGAATTCGTGCAGCTCGGCGGCGCGGTGCTTCAGCGCGTCGGGCGTGACGCCGAGCGCGCGCGCGACGGCCGCCACCTCGGCCTCGCCCTGCGGCAGGAACTCGTGCAGCGGCGGATCGAGCAGGCGGATCGTCACCGGCAGCCCATGCATGATGCTGAACAGACCGACGAAATCCTGACGCTGCATCGGCAGCAGCTTCGCCAGCGCGGCGCGGCGGCCGGCGTCGTCATGGGCGAGGATCATCTCGCGCATCGGCTGGATGCGCGCCTCGTCGAAGAACATGTGCTCGGTGCGGCAGAGCCCGATGCCCTCGGCCCCGAAATCGCGGGCGACGCGCGCATCCTCAGGGGTATCGGCGTTGGCGCGGACCTTGAGGCGGCGCACGGCGTCGGCCCAGCCCATCAGCGTGCCGAACTCGCCCGACAATTCCGGCTGCTGCATCCTGACCTCGCCCTGCAGGACCTGCCCGGCGGCGCCGTCGATCGTGATGAGATCGCCCGCCTTCAGCGTCGCGCCGGCGACCGTCATCGTGCCCCTGGCGTAATCGACGCGGATCTGGCCGGCGCCGGAGACGCAAGGCTTGCCCATGCCGCGGGCGACGACCGCCGCATGCGAGGTCATGCCGCCGCGCGTCGTCAGGATGCCCTCGGCGGCGTGCATGCCGTGGATGTCCTCGGGCGAGGTCTCGACCCGCACGAGGATGACCTTGCGGCCGGCCTTCTTCGCCAGTTCGGCCTCGTCGGAGTTGAACACGATCTCGCCGGCGGCGGCGCCGGGCGAGGCCGGCAGGCCGGTCGTCAGGATGCGGCGCTCGGCCTTCGGATCGATCGTGGGATGCAGCAGCTGGTCGAGCGAGCCGGCCTCGATGCGGCTGACCGCCTCTTCCTGCGTGATCAGCCCTTCCCGGGCGAGCTCGACCGCGATGCGCAGCGCGGCCCTGGCGGTGCGCTTGCCCGAACGGGTCTGCAGCATCCAGAGCTTGCCCTCCTGGATGGTGAATTCCATGTCCTGCATGTCGCGATAATGCTTTTCGAGGATGCCGTAGATGCGGCAGAGCTCGGCGTACGCCTCCGGCATCGCCCGTTCCATCGAGGGCTTGTCGGAGCCGGCCAGCTTCCTCGCGGCCTCGGTGATGTCCTGCGGCGTGCGGATGCCGGCGACGACGTCCTCGCCCTGCGCGTTGATCAGGAACTCGCCATAGAGCGCGTTCTCGCCGGTCGAAGGGTTGCGGGTGAAGGCGACGCCTGTCGCCGAGGTCTCGCCCATGTTGCCGAAGACCATGGCCTGGACGTTGACAGCCGTGCCCCAGGCGGCGGGAATGGCGTTGAGCTCGCGATACTTGATCGCGCGCGCATTCATCCACGACGAGAACACCGCGCCGACCGCTCCCCAGAGCTGGGCCGCCGGCTCCTGCGGGAACTCCGAGCCGAGCGCCTTGCGCACGATCGCCTTGTATTTCCCGACCAGCGCCTTCCAGTCGTCGGCCGACAGATCGGTGTCGAGATGCAGCCCCTTGCGCTCCTTGTGGTCCTCCAGCGCCTCCTCGAACAGCCCGTGATCGACGTCGAGCACGACGCTGGAATACATCGTGATGAAGCGGCGATAGCTGTCCCAGGCGAAGCGGGGGTCGCCCGAGGCCCTCGCGACGGCCTCGACCGTCACGTCGTTCAGGCCGAGATTGAGGACGGTGTCCATCATGCCGGGCATCGAGGCGCGCGCACCCGAGCGGACGGAGACCAGCAGCGGGTTCTCGGGATCGCCGAAGACCTTCCCGGTGAGCCGGCCCATCTCGGCGAGCGCAGCTTCGGCCTGCGCCTCCAGACCCGGCGGAAAGGTCTTGCCGTTGTCGTAATAGGCGGTGCAGACCTCGGTGGTGATGGTGAAGCCGGGCGGAACCGGGAGGCCGAGATTGCTCATTTCCGCGAGGTTGGCGCCCTTGCCGCCGAGCAGGTTCTTCATCCCCGCGTCGCCTTGCGCCTTGCCATCGCCAAAGGTGTAGACCCAGTTCGCGCCAGCCATCAGAACAGCCTCTTCCCAATTGAACCGGGCAGACGAACGCGCCGGCCATCGAATGGTTTCGCTCGCGCACGGCCGGGCCGCCCGCGCGGCGGTCATGCCGAAAAGCGCGGGAACAATCAATCAGCCGGCGGCGCCGGGGCGCTGCGACCGCGCCTGGCGCGCCGCTACAGCGCAGGCGCGCTCAGGTTTCGCCTCAGAAACTCGATTGCGCCGCGCGTCTTGCGCGGCAGATAGCGCGCGCTCGGATAGAGCAACCAGGCCGCCGTATCGAAATTGGCGGCGGCGACGTCATGCGTGGGAAAAACATCGACGAGCCGGCTTTCGGCGAGGTCGTCCGCGACCAGCCAATCGGCGAGAAGCGCCGGCCCCAGTCCTGCGACGGCGGCGGAGCGCAGCGCCAGCACCGTCGAGATCACGATCCGACCCGACACGGCGACGGCGCTCTTCTCCTCGCCGCGACGAAACTGCCAGCGCGATCGATGGTCCGGAAGCGAGAGCAGCAGGCAGTGATGAGCAGCCAGATCGGACGGAGCGGCAGGTCTGCCGCGCCGCGCCAGATAGGCGGGGCTGGCCACGACCCGATAGCGCGTCGCCAACAGCCGCGTCGCGACCACGTCGGCTCGCAGGCTCGGTCCGAGCCGGATCGCCAGATCGATCCTGTCGGCGACCAGATCGAGATTTGCGTCGGTCAGGATCAGTTCGAGCGTCAGCAGGGGAAAACTCTCCTGAAACCTCTGGAGAAGCGGCACGAGGCGCATCTGGCCGAAGGCGACCGAAGCCGTCAGCCGGATCACGCCCGCGGGATCCGCACGCAACGCGGTCGCCTCGTCGCGGATGCGCTCGAACTCCTCGATCAGCGCCGGCAGTCTGGCGAGGAAATGGGCGCCGGCCTCCGTCAGCTCCATCGAGCGCGTCGTGCGCTGGAGCAACCGGGCGCCGAGCCCCGCCTCCAGCGCGGCGATGCTGCGGGAGATCGACGAGGCGTCGATGCCGCGCTCGCGCGCGACGGCGGCGAAGCTGCGTTGCCTCGCCACCTCGACGAACAAACCGAGCGCGGCCAGATCCATTAATGCGGTTTTCGCATGATTATACGGCAGATCAAAGCTTTTTCAGCTCATGTCGAACGAATATCACCGCTGGCATCGGAAAGGGCCCGCGGTTGGGCCGGGACAGTCAGGATCGACGATGGCCAGGATCGCATTTTTTGGAACTGGCGCGATGGGCTCGCGCATGGCCAGGAACCTGCTCGCGGCCGGCCATGAGCTCGCCATCTGGAACCGCGACGCCGCCAAAGCGGCCGAGCTGGTGGCGGCCGGCGCCTCGGCCGCGAGGACGCCGCGAGCCGCCGCGCAGGGCGTCGCGATCGCGATCGCGATGCTGCGCGACGACGAGGCCTCGCGTTCGGTCTGGCTGGATCCCGAGGACGGAGCGCTCGGTGGCCTGGCCGAGGGCGCCGTGGCGATCGAGAGCTCGACCCTGACGCCCGCCTGGGTTCGCGAACTCGCCGGGCGTGTCGCGGCGGTCGGAGCGAGGATGCTGGACGCGCCGGTGGCGGGCTCGCGCCCGCAAGCCGAGGCGCGCCAGCTCATCTACTTCATCGGCGGCGAGGAAGCGGCTCTCGCAACGGTCCGGCCGGTGCTGGAAGCGATGGGCGGCGCCCTGCATCACGTCGGCGCCGTCGGCGACGGAGCCGCCGTCAAGCTCGCCCTCAACGCACTGTTCGGGATTCAGGTCGCCGCCATGGCCGAGCAGATCGGCGCGCTCGCGCGCGCCGGCCTCGACCTGCCGCGCGCCCTCGACGCCATGATCGCGACCTCGGTCTGCAGCCCCGCCGCGAAAGCGGCGGCCGCGTCGATGCTGGCGAGCGCTTTCGCGCCGCAATTCCCCGTGTCGCTGGCGGAGAAGGATTTAGGCTATGCGCTCGCGCAGGCCGGATCGCATGACGTGGCCGCGCCGATGACGCTCGCTGCGCGCGCGGTTTTCGCCGCGGCCGCGACGGCTGGTTTCGGCGACGACAATCTGACCGCCGTCGCGCGGCTCTACCGCTGAGCCGTCACCGTCGGGACCGCGATCGCCGGAGGTCGTGCGCGCCGTGGGAGATGTCACGCGCGCCCTTGCCGGGGCTTCGCCGCACGGGGCCAGCGCAGCGGCCAGGCCACGATGCGGTCCTGCGCCGCGTTTTCCGGCGCCTCGTCCTCGTTGGCGAAGACGCGCCCCCTGACCGAGACGCCGGCCGAAACCACCGTCTCGGGATCGCCCGAGACAAGCGGATGCCACCAGAGCAGGTCGCGCCCCTCCGCGACGAGCCGGTAGGCGCAGGTCGGCGGCAGCCAGCGCAGGGTGCGCACCGCATGCGGCGTCAGGGTGACGCAGTCCGGCACGGAGCGGGAGCGATTCGCATAATCCCTGCACCGGCAGGCGCCGGCGTCGAACAGCCGGCAGCCTATGTCGGTGGCGAGAATCGCGCCGCTGTCCTCGTCCTCGAGCTTGACGAGGCAGCAGCGCCCACAGCCGTCGCACAGCGATTCCCATTGCTCGACGGACATCTCGTCGAGCGGAACGGTGCGCCAGAAGGGCGGAGTGTCGGAGCCGGGCATCATCTTTTATGACCGAGCGTCGTCGCGCGCGAAAGGGCGCGAGGCGCGGCGCATCCGCACGGCTCGAGGCAACGTAGCCGAACTGTGCCGGAATGAGACGGACGCTGTGGCCCAAAGCCTGCTCACAGACGCGGCGGATGGGCCTTCCGTTGGAAGACGGGACAGCTTATCTACCGAACGGGATCAAATCTGTTGTTCCTGCGTTCAGGTCGTGGCTGGAACAACAAACGCGATTCTTGCCATGACGATCGCGACCGGAGCGCCAGCAGGGCGATGGAATTCAGGAAGGCGGGCCTCTCGGTACGGCTGAAGCGCTTCGCGCTCGGCGTCGATTCCTGGATCGACGACACCCTGTGGAGCGCCGGGCGGCGTTCGGCTGAAATCCACGAGCGCATCCGCAGCGCCGCCGACCGCCTGACCGTCACCGGCGGAAAGCGGGTGGCGGTGGAGTTCGCCAGCGAGGGTCTGAATGTCGGCATCGCCGGCTGCTTCATCCTGCTGGCGCTTGCGATCCCCTCCTTCCAGCACGGTCGCGAGGAGGCGCTCAACCATCAGGTCTTCGCCGTCACCTTCCTCGACCGCTACGGTTCCGAGATCGGCCATCGCGGCGCGCGGCACGATGATTCTCTCAAGCTCGCCGAGCTGCCCGACCACCTGCTCAAGGCCGTACTCGCGACCGAGGACCGGCGCTTCTACGAGCATTACGGCATTGATCCGATCGGCACGTTTCGCGCCCTGACGGCGAACGCCCGCGCGTCGAGCGTCGTGCAGGGCGGCTCCTCGCTGACGCAGCAACTAGCGAAGAACCTGTTCCTGACCAACGAGCGCTCGCTCGACCGCAAGATCAAGGAGGCGTTCCTCGCGCTTTGGCTGGAATGGCGGCTGAGCAAGGACGAGATCCTCAAGCTCTACCTCGACCGGGCCTATATGGGCGGCGGCACGTTCGGCGTCGCGGCGTCCTCGGAGTATTACTTCGGCAAATCGGTGAAGGATG
>JAKFWE010000188.1 GCA_021732895.1 Allobosea sp.
AGACAGGATCGGCAACGACTACAACAGCACGATGAAGCGCGTCTTCGGCAGCGGCCTGCCGGCCGAGATCTGGGGCAAATACATGCGGGCCGCCCATGCCGGCAGCCAGCCGATCCCGCTGCCGGGCGGCCTCTGGCGCGGCGAGCCCGGCCCGACTCAGGGGGACGGCGCGCCGGTCGCGGCCATACGCCCGCAGGTCCGTACGCAGACCGCCGACAGCGACCGCGCCTGGGTTCCGCCCGCGCCGCAGGAGAAGAACCTGCTGCAGCGGCTCTTCGGCGGCTGAGCGGCCGGGCTACGCCTGGCCCGCCCGCAGCCGCGCGCTGGCGTGGAACAGCGCCAGCGCGGACACCCCCAGAACCGCCATTACCGCCGGCAGCGGCAGGGCCGAGCCGCGCAGCAGCGCCCCGACCAGCAGGCCGACGCAGGCCGAGAACAGCATCTGGCAGAGCCCGGTGAAGGAGGAGGCCGCGCCGGCGCGCTCCGGAAACGGCATCATCGCCTGCGCCTGCGCCTGTGGCATGACGAGCCCGATGCCGCAGGCATAGAGCGCCATCGGCACGGTGACGCCGAGCGAGGCGCCGAAACCTGTGGCGACGCAGAGGAGCATCGCGACGCCGCCCCCGGCGAGGCAGGCGACGCCGAGCCCGATCACCCCGTCGAGCCCGCGCCGGCCGACGAGGCGCTGGGCCAGGATGGTGCCGGCGATGAAGCCGAGCACGCCGAAGCTGAAGGACAGGCCATAGCCGACGGGTGAGAGCCCGTAGACCCCCATCAGCACGAAGGACGAGCCGGAAATGAAGGCGAACAGGCCGGCATAGGCCAGCGAGGTCAGGCCGACATAGACGCGGTAGGCCCGGTTCCGCAGCAAAACCCCGAAGCCGCGAAAGATCGCGATAGGAGAGAGCGGCTGCGGCGAGCGGACCCGGACGGTCTCGGGCAGCAGCAGCAGCACCGCGCCCGCCAGCAGCGCGGCGAACAGCAGGGTCGCGACGAAGGTCGAGCGCCAGCCGAAAGCGTCCTGCAGGAAGCCGCCCGCGACCGGCGCGATGGCCGGCACCACCCCCATGATCATGCCCATCCGCGCCAGTTCGCGCCCGGCGCGCGGCCCCTCGTAGAGGTCGCGCACCATGGCGCGGGCGAGCACGATCGGCCCGGACGCGCCGAGCGCCTGCACGGCGCGCGCGCCGGTCAGCGCCTCGATCGAGGTGGCGAAGGCGCAGGCCAGCGTGGCGAGCAGGAACAGTCCGAGCCCCGCGAGCAGCACCGGCTTGCGCCCGAGCCGGTCGGAGACCGGCCCCCAGAACAGTTGTCCGCCGGCGAAGCCGAACAGGAAGGCCGACAGCGTCGCCTGCGCGCCGGCGATGTCGGTCGCCATCACGCGGACGATCTCCGGCAGCGAGGGCAGGTAGAAATCCGTCGAAAGCGGCCCGAGCGCCGTGAGCATGGCGAGGATCGCGGTCATCGCCAGGGTGTCGGGGCGCAGATGCATGACGGCCTTGGGGTTCGGGGCGCGTCCGTTGTGCAGCGCAGCGGCGGCGGGATCAAGCCGCGTTCACGCCGCCCGCGCCCGCTCAGCCGAAGCCGTGCAGCCCCGCGCCATGGCGCTTCAGCCAGGCCTCGGCCTCGGGCGTGCGCGGGCAGAGTCGGTGCGTCAGCGCCCAGAACCGGTGCGAATGGTTCATCTCCTTGAGATGCGCGACCTCGTGGGCGGCGAGATAGTCCAGCACCAGCGGCGGGGCGAGGATCAGCCGCCAGGAGAAGTTCAGCGAGCCGTTCGAGGAGCACGAGCCCCAGCGGCTCTTGGTGTCGCGGATCGTGATCTTGCGCGCTGGAATGCCGAGCGCGGCCGTGTGGCGCGCGACGGCGGCCTCGAGATCGGCCAGCGCCTGCCGGCGCAGGAAATCCAGGATGCGGCGCGCCACATGCGCCGCCTCGCCCGAAACGGCGATGATCGGCTCGCCATCGGCGTCGGCGGTGACCCGGGTGACGCCGCGCACCTTCGACCAGTGGACGATCCGGTGCGGCGCGCCGCGCAACGGGATGCTCGCGCCCGGCGCGAAGGGCACCGCCTGCGGGCGTTTCGCCAGCCGGGCGGCGATCCAGCCGCCATGGCGCTCGGCGAAGCGCCTGCCGTCGCCGAAATCGGCGCGCTCTGGCAGGGTCAGGGTGATCTCGCCGCTGGCCTGCGAGATGCGCAGCGTCATCCGCCGGGCGCTGGCGCGCCGCTTCACCGCCACCGCGTAGCAGGCGCCGGCATGGGCGACCTCGATCACGGCCGGATCGGGCTTGCGCCTGAACAGGGAGAGCCGCATCTCAGCGCTCCGCCGCGTCGAACAGGCGCGGCAGATGCGCCTCATACCAGCCCTTCAGCGCCGCCAGCGCCGGGTGCTCGAGATTGCGGCGCAGATAGGCCTCGATGCGTGGCAGATGCTTCAGATAGCCCGGCTTGCCGTCGCGCTTGTCGAGCCTGGCGAAAATGCCGGCGATCTTGGTGTTGCGCTGCGCGCCGAGGATCGCGTAGGCGCGGGCGAAGCCGGCGAGGTCGAAATCCGGCTGGTCGGCGCGCCGCGCCGCGCCATAGGCCGCGAGCAGCCTGAGCTCCAGCGCGGCGGGAACGTCGACGCGCGCGTCCTGCCCGAGCGAGACGAGGTCGTAGGCCGGGTGGCCGAGCACCGCGTCCTGGAAGTCGATCAGCCCGACCTTGCCATGGCCCTGCCGGTCCGCCAGCCAGATCAGGTTGGGCGAGTGGAAGTCGCGCAGCGTCCAGCTTCGCGGCGCGTCGAGGATCTCGTCGAACAGCGCGTCCCAGAGGCGGCTGAACTCGGCCTGCGTCACGGCCGGCACGAACGCGCCGGCGATATGGGGCGCATACCATTCCAGGATCAGCTCGCTCTCGATCGCCAGCGCGGCGCGGTCGTAGTCCGGCACGACATGGTCGCGGCCCTCCGCCACGGGCAGGATCGCCGGCAGCGCATGGCGGTGCAGGTCGGCCAGCAGGCGCGCCGCCGCCTCGTAGCGCTCCGGAACGGGGCCGTTGGCGTCGATCACGCCGTCTGCGCCGAGATCCTCGATCAGCAGCAGCCCGGTCGAGAGGTCCTGCGCCAGGATTTCGGGCGCCGAATAGGCCAGCGATCGCAGGCCGCGATCCATCGCCACGAAGGCGTCGACGCTCTCGGCCAGATGCGCGATCGCCGAATAGGGCTTGCCCTGCCGGATCGCCGGGCCGTCCGGCCGCGGCGGCGAGATCATCAGGATCGCGCTCGTCCCGTCGGCCTGCGTCAGCCGCTCATAGGCGCGGCTGGAGGCGTCGCCCTGCATGAAGTCGCGCCTCGCCGCGCCCCAGCCGGCGGCGTCGAGCATGGCGCGGGCCGAGAGCGCGATCGCGAGGCGCTGGCGCCAGAGCACGCCGCCGGCGAGATGGGCGATGCGGCCGGTCTCCGGGCGCGCCGGATCGACCTCCAGCACGATGTCGAGCCGGCGTCCGCCCGGCAGCCGCGCGCCGGCGCGGTCGGGCCATTCGACAAGGGTGATCGTCCGGTCGAGCTCCTCGATCAGGCCGAGATCGTCGAGCTCGTCGGGGCTGCGGATGCGGTAGAGATCGGCATGGATGACGGGGCCGTGCGGCGTGTCGTAGCCCTGCACCAGGGTGAAGGTCGGGCTCGGCGCCTCCAGCTCCGGGTCCTGCGCCAGTTCGCGCAGGATGGCGCGGGCCAGCGCCGACTTGCCGGCCCCGAGCTGGCCCGACAGCGCGACGATGTCGCCGGGCTTCAGGATCGCCGCGAGATCGGCGGCGAGTCGGCCGGTGGCCGCCTCGTCGGCGAGGGCGAGCCGGTGCGCGCCCGCCAGCGGCGCGTCCTCGCTCATTCGGCGGCGTCCGAGAGCGCGCCGCTGGACGGAATGACGGCGGTGACGCGGGTGCCCCGTCCCGGCGCGGAATCGAGCTCGACGCGGCCGCCATGCAGCTCGACGATGGAGCGCACGATCGACAGGCCGAGGCCGACACCGCGATGGCGCGAACCGAGCGAATGGCTCTCGAATCTGTCGAAGACCTTTTCCTTCACTTCGGCCGGAATGCCGCGGCCCTGGTCGGCGACCGTCAGCCGCACGTCCTCGCCGATGCGTCCGGCGCTGACGGTGATGGTCTGTCCCGGTTGCGAGAAGCCGATGGCGTTGGAGATCAGGTTGAACAGCACCTGGCGCAGGCGCTTGCCGTCGGCCCGCAGCGGCCCGGTCTGCGGCGCGATGTCCACCTCCAGCGTCATCTTGCTGTCGGTCAGGCGGTCGTGCAGGCCCGCCGCCGCCTGCGCGATCGTCTCGGCGACGTCGACCTCGTCAAGATCGAGCTGCAACGCGCCGTTGTCGATCGTGGCGAGGTCGAGAATGTCGTTGATGATCGCCAGCAGCGCGCCCGAGGAGCGCAGGATGTGGCCGGCATAGTCGCGCTGCTTCTCGTTCAGCGGGCCGACGGTCTCCTCGCCGAGCAATTGCGCGAAGCCGATGATGTTGGTCAGCGGCGAGCGCAGCTCGTAGGAGACGTGGTGCACGAAGTCCTCGCGCAGCCGCGAGAAGGTCTCCAGCGCCTCGTTCTTGTCGGTCAGGGCGCGCTCGACGTTCACCGAGGCCGTGACGTCGGCGAAGGAGAGCAGCGTCGCCCCGTCCGGCAGCGGCGCGGCCGCGCAGTCGAGCACGGCGCCGTCGCGCCGCTCCATCCGGCAGACATAGTCCTCGCGCGCGTCGCGCAGGCCGGTGACGACGCTGTGCAGCTCGCTCCACACCGTGTCGTCGGGAAAAAGCGGCCGGCACAGCCGCACCACCTCGTCGATATGCGGGGCCGCCGCCGACAGATCGCCCTGGATCTTCCAGGACTGGGCGAAGGCGGGGTTGGACAATTTCAGCCGGCCGTCCGAGCCGAACACGGCGACGCCCTCGCGCAGCGAGTCGAGCGTTTCGCGCTGGGTGCGCGACAAGGCGTTGAAACGCGATTCCAGCGTGAAGCGCTCGGTCACGTCATTGAACAGATAGGTCACGCCGCCTTGCGGATTGGGGCTGGCGACGACATGGACGGTGCGCCCGTCCGGCAGATACCACCAGTCCTCGCTGGCGCGCGGGCTGGTGTAGGCGCCCTGCACGGCGGCCTTCCAGCTCCGGTAGTCGCCGAGCTCCGGCAGCCGGCGCTCCGCCCGCAGCCGGTCGAGAATCTCGCCGTCGCTCGGCTTGCCGTCGAGAAAGCCCGGGTCGAGCGACCAGAGCGCGCCATAGGCGGCGTTGGCGTAGAGCAGTCTCTGGCCGGCGTCGAACACCGCGACCGCCGTCGTCAGCCGGTCGAGCGTGCGCACATGCGCGTCCATCTGGCGCTGGAGGTCGGCGCGCACCGCCTCGAGCTCGCTCATGTCGGTGGCGATGCCGGCAAAGCCGCTCGGCGTCGGCAGCTCCAGAACGTCGAGCGTGCGGCGCTGGCCGGCGACGATGACGGGGGCCCGCACCGAAAAGCTGCGCGCCTCGCGCCGCGCCGCGGCCGCACCCTCGCGCTCGCCGCGGTCGAGCAGCTCCATGCCGGCCTTCGCCGCCTCGCGCCCGTCGCTGGCCTCGACCGCGCGGGCATAGGCGGCGTTCGCCCAGGTCAGGCGTCCGTCGGGCGCGCGCGTCCAGGCCGGCTGCGGCAGGGCGGCCAGCAGCGCGGCGAGTGCGTCGTGATCGGCGCTGACCCGTTCGAACTCGCCCTGCAGGGTCATCAGCCTGGCGCGTTCGCCGCTGACCTCGCGCAGCCGGATCACGGCGCGTCCGGCCACGGCCCGTCCTTCCGCATCGATGAACGGGCCGGCCTTGCTCCGCAGCGTGAAGCCGAAAGCCTCGCCGCGCTGCTTCAGCGCGTCCGTGGCCAGCTCCAGCTTCTTGGCGTCCGCCGGCGGGGCCCAGGCCCCGTAGGCCAGCGCCATGCTCGCGCCCGCCGCGCCGAGGAAACCGCTGTCGCCCTCGAAGATCGGCTGCGCCTTCTCGCCGTTCCAGCTGACCACCACCTGCGGGTCGGCGGCGAGAAGCGCCGAGAGCCGCTCCTGATGGCTGCGCGCGGCCTCCAGTTCGCCGGCGAGTTCGCTCTCGCGGCGCTGCCATCGCGCCCGCTCGCGCACGTAGAGCACCGAGGTCGTCGCGGCGAAGACGGTCAGTCCCATCAGCACGAGCGACAGGCTTCCGGTGCTGAGCCAGTCGACCGGGGTGCGCAGCAGCGGTTCGCCCTGGGCCAGCGCCGGCCCCGCGGCGACGCCCCCGCCGAAACCCGGCGCCAGAACCCGCCCGACGCCGCTTCGCGCATTCTGGCCGCGGCCTGCGCCGTTTCGCCTCGTCGGTGCCATCCTGCTTCCGTCGTTCGGGTTGGAGGCTGCGGACGCGGCGCCGGCGCCCTCCCGCCGGCCTCCGCTTCGGACGCAACGCCACATCACGCCGGCCGATACGCGAACGCCCGGGGTCGCGCCGCTGTCGTCGCAGCCCCGAATCAAACCCACTCTAATCACCGGTCGAGTCCGGCAGGAAGTCCTTAATCGAGCGTAAATGAGGCCTGCCTGCCGGCCCGCCGGCAAGCATTCAGGTCGATTCTACAAGTTGATGCGACCGCACCAAAAACCTACTACTGGTAGTGGTGATTGATGCAGTGGCGCAGCCATGTTCATGAAAAAGGCCTGGCGCGCGCGCCAGGCCCGGACGGCGTTCCGTGATGCCGGTGTCAGTAGCGGTAGAGCTCCGGCTTGAACGGGCCGGTCGGCGCCAGGCCGAGATATTTGGCCTGCGCGTCGTTGAGCACGGTCAGCTTGGCGCCGACCTTGGCCAGATGCAGCGCTGCGACCTTCTCGTCGAGATGCTTGGGCAGGGTGTAGACCTTGTTCTCGTATTTGGCGTGGTGGTTCCAGAGCTCGATCTGGGCCAGCGTCTGGTTCGAGAACGAGCACGACATCACGAAGGACGGATGGCCGGTGGCGTTGCCGAGATTCACCAGGCGGCCTTCCGAGAGCAGGATGATGCGCTTGCCGTCGGGGAACTCGATCTCGTCGACCTGCGGCTTGACGTTGTCCCATTTGAAGTTCTTCAGGCCGGCGACCTGAATCTCGGAGTCGAAATGGCCGATGTTGCAGACGATGGCGCGGTGCTTCATCGCGCGCATATGATCGACGGTGATGACGTCGAGATTGCCGGTGGCCGTCACGAAAATGTCGGCGCGCGGGGCGGCGTCCTCCATGGTGACGACCTCGTAGCCCTCCATCGCCGCCTGCAGGGCGCAGATCGGGTCGATCTCGGTGACCATGACGCGGCAGCCGGCCTGGCGCAGCGAGGCGGCCGAGCCCTTGCCGACGTCACCATAGCCGGCGACGACCGCGACCTTGCCCGACATCATGACGTCGGTGCCGCGACGCACCGCATCGACCAGCGACTCGCGGCAGCCATAGAGGTTGTCGAACTTCGATTTGGTGACGGAGTCGTTGACGTTGATCGCCGGGAAGGGCATGCGGCCGGCCTTGGCCAGCTCGTAGAGGCGATGCACGCCGGTGGTGGTCTCTTCCGAGACGCCCTTGATCGCGTCGCGGGTCTTGGTGAACCAGCCCGGATTGGCCTTCAGCTCGCGCTTGATCAGCGCGAAGAAGATGGTCTCCTCGTCATTGCCCGGCTTGTCGAGGAATGCGGCCTTGCCGGCCTCGGCCTCGGCGCCGAGGATGATCAGCATGGTCAGGTCGCCGCCATCGTCGAGGATCATGTTGGGCGTGCCGCCGTCGCCCCAGGTCGCGGTCTTGAGGACGTACTCCCAGTAATCCTCCAGCGTTTCGCCCTTGATGGCGAAGACCGGAGTGCCGGAGGCCGCGATCGCCGCGGCGGCGTGGTCCTGGGTCGAGAAGATGTTGCAGGACGACCAGCGCACATCGGCGCCCAGATCCTTCAGCGTCTCGATCAGCACGGCGGTTTGGATGGTCATGTGCAGGCAGCCGGCGATGCGCGCGCCCTTGAGCGGGAACTTGCCCTTGTGCTCCTCGCGGATGGCCATCAGGCCCGGCATCTCGTCCTGGGCCATGTTGATTTCCTTGCGGCCGTAATCCGCGAGGCTGATGTCCTTGACGACGTAATCGGTCTTCGACACGGGCGCTGCTCCAGTGATGCCTGCTCAAATGATGGCGGGTCCATAGCAGCGTCGCTGGCCAAGCGCAATCAAAGATATAAAGATGTCTTTATATGACATCCGGCGTGGGCTGCCGGTCGCCCTCTCGCCAGCCCGCGCCGGCCATGCTAACCGCAGGCTCATGATCAGCCCCGCCACAACCCGCATCCAGACCCGCTTCGCCGCTTGCGCCAGCCAGGGCCGCGCCGCGCTCGTCACCTTCGTTACCGCCGGCGATCCCGATTTCGAGACCGCCAGCGCCATCCTGCATGCGCTGCCGGCCGCCGGGGCCGACATGATCGAGCTCGGCGTGCCCTTCACCGACCCGATGGCCGACGGCGTGCCGGTCCAGCTCGCCGGCCAGCGCGCGCTGAAGGGCGGGCAGACGCTGAAGAAGACGCTGGCCATGGTCGAGGGCTTCCGGAAGGCCGATCACGACACGCCGATCGTGCTGATGGGTTACTACAACCCGATCTACGTCTATGGCGTGGCGCGCTTTCTCGCCGATGCCGCGGCCGCCGGCGTCGATGGCCTGATCATCGTCGATCTGCCGCCGGAGGAGGACGCCGAGCTCTGCCTGCCGGCGCTCGAGGCCGGGCTGAACTTCATCCGCCTGGCGACGCCGACGACCGACGACCGGCGCCTGCCCACGGTGCTCCGGAACACCTCCGGCTTCGTCTATTATGTCTCGATGACCGGCGTCACCGGCGGCGTCATCGCCAGCTACGACGCGGTCGGCGAGGCGGTTGCGCGCATCAAGCGCCACACCGGGCTGCCGATCGCGGTCGGCTTCGGCGTCAAGACGGCGACGGATGCGGCGACGATCGCCAGGAGCGCCGACGGCGTCGTGGTCGGTTCGGCGCTGGTCGAGCGCGTCAGGCTCTCGCTCGACGCCGACGGCAAGGCCACGGAAAAGACGGTATCGGCTGTCACCTCGCTCGTGTCCGAACTCGCGGCGGGCGTCCGCTCCGTCGCGCGGGCGGCAGCCTGACCGGCCCGGCCGCCATTCTGGGAGGATGATCCGATGAACTGGATTTCCGACGTCGTCCGGCCGCGCATCAAGACGCTGTTCAAGCGCGAGAGCCCGGAGAACCTCTGGATCAAATGTCCGGATTCCGGCCAGATGGTCTTCCACAAGGATGTCGAGGCCAACGGCTTCGTCATCCCCGGCTCCGACCACCACATGCGCGTCACCGCCGCAGACCGGCTGCGCATGACCTTCGACGAGGGCAAATGGCTCGACGTCGCTTTGCCCGAGGTCGCCGCCGACCCGCTGAAATTCCGCGACGAGAAGCGCTATGTCGACCGCCTCAAGGACGCGCGCGCAAAGACCGGCTCGGCCGACGCCTTCAAGGTCGGCTTCGGCCGCGTCGATGGCCTCGCCATGACGCTGGCGGTGCAGGATTTCCATTTCATGGGCGGCTCGCTCGGCATGGCGGCGGGCGAGGCCTTCATCAGGGGGGCCGAGGTCGCGCTGGAGAAGCGCACGCCCTATGTCGTCTTCGCCGCCTCGGGCGGCGCGCGCATGCAGGAAGGCATTCTCTCGCTGATGCAGCTCCCGCGCACCACGGTCGCGGTCCGGATGCTGCGCAACGCCGGCCTGCCCTATTTCGTCGTGCTGACCAATCCGACGACCGGCGGCGTCACCGCCTCCTACGCCATGCTGGGCGACATCCACATCGCCGAGCCCGGCGCGCTGATCGGCTTCGCCGGCCCGCGCGTGATCGAGCAGACCATCCGCGAGAAGCTGCCGGACGGCTTCCAGCGCGCGGAATATCTCAGGGATCACGGCATGATCGACATGGTGGTGCATCGCCATCGGCTGCCCGCGACGCTGGCCCGGCTCGGACGGCTGCTGACCAGGCAGCCGATGCCAGTCGCCGCTCCAGCCGTCGCCGACAGCCCGGAGGAGCCGGCCGCGCAGGCCGTCTGAGAGAGCGCTTGGACACGCCAGCCCTCATCCCGGGACGCCCTGCCGTCGGGAAGCCCATCGCGTTGGCGAGAGCGTCGCGATGAGCGACTCAGACGCGCTGCTGGCGCGGCTGCTGGCGCTGCATCCAAAGCGCATCGACCTGTCGCTCGGCCGCATCCTGGTGCTGCTCGAGCGTCTGGGCGACCCGCACAAGCGCCTGCCGCCGGTGATCCATGTCGCCGGGACCAACGGCAAGGGCTCCACCATCGCCTTCATGCGGGCGATGCTGGAGGCGGGCGGGCTCACCGCCCATGTCGACACCTCGCCGCATCTGGTGCGCTTTCACGAGCGCATCCGCATCGGCGCGCCCGGCGGCGGCCGCTTCGTCGAGGATGCGGCGCTGGTCGACGCGCTGGAGCGCTGCGAGCGCGCCAACGCCGGTGCCGCCATCACCTTCTGGGAGGTGATGACGGCGGCCGCCTTCCTGCTCTTTTCCGAGAACCCCGCCGATGTCGTGCTGCTCGAGGTCGGGCTCGGCGGCCGCTTCGACGCGACCAACGTGATCGCGCATCCGGCCTGCGCCGTGGTGACGCCGGTCTCGCTCGACCACGCCGAGTATCTCGGCGACACGGTGACCAAGATCGCGGCGGAGAAGGCCGGCATCTTCAAGCGCGGCGCGCCGGCGGTGATCGCGCCGCAGGAGCCGGAGCCGACGGCGGTGCTGGAGGCTGCGGCCGAGCGCGTCGGCGCGTCCCGGATCATGATCGGCGCGCAGGATTTCAACGTTCACGAGGATGGCGGCCGGCTGGTCTACGAGGATGGCGAGGGGCTGCTCGACCTGCCCCTGCCGCGCCTCGCCGGCCGCCACCAGCACACCAACGCCGGGACCGCCATCGCCGCGCTGCGCGCCGCGGGCTATGGCGGCCTGCCGGCGCGGGCCTTCGAGCAGGGCCTGCTGGCGGCGGAATGGCCGGCCCGGATGCAGCGCCTGGCGCGCGGCAGACTGGCCGAGATGCTGCCGCCCGGCGCCGAACTCTGGCTCGACGGCGGCCACAACGCCGATGGCGGGCGCGTCCTCGCCCAGGCCATGGCCGATCTGGAGGAGAAGAACCCGGCTCCGCTGGTGATGATCTGCGGGCTGCTTTCGACCAAGGATGTCCGGGCGGTGCTGGCGCCCTTCAGAGGGTTGGCGCTGGGGCTTTTCGCCGTGCCGATCCAGAACCAGATCGCCGCGCGCCCGGCGCAGGAGGTCGCGGCGCAGGCCCGTGAGGCCGGGCTCAACGCCGAGGTCGCGGGCTCGGTCGAGCAGGCGCTGCGCACGATCGCGGGGCGCGGCTGGCCGGCCCCGCCCCGCATCCTGATCTGCGGCTCGCTCTATCTCGCCGGCGAGGTGCTTTCGGCGAACGGCACGCCGCCGGTTTGAGCCGGATGGAAAGCGCGCTAGAAGCACGGCGCAACGACAGGGAACGCGTTCGCGCATGCGCTTCGAGACCGCCGCCACGCCGCAGCACGCCGTCGAGCGGCTCGCGGCGCTCTATGACGAGGCGCGGACCGCGCTGCGCGCCGATCTCCAGCGCTTCTTCGAGACCGGACAACCGCCGAAGGCGCAGGAGCGCGCCCGCTACCGCTACCCCGCGCTGCGCGTCGTCTACGAGCCGGCCGGGCTGCCGGCGGCGACGCGGCGCGGCTACGCCAAATTCGCGGCGCCGGGAACCTACGCCACCACGGTGACGCAGCCGGCCGAGTTTCGCGCCTATCTGCTCGACCAGCTCCAGCCGCTGGTCGAGGATTATGGCGCGACGATCGAGACCGGGATCAGCGATCAGGAAATCCCCTATCCCTACGCGCTGGAGGGCGGCGACGAACTGGGGCGCGGCGCGGTCACCGCAGCCGAGCTGGCGCGCCATTTCCCGACGCCGCTGCTTTCGCTGGTGGGAGACGAGATCGCCGACGGCGCTCTCGATCTGGTCGAGGGCGAGCCGCGCCCGCTGGCGCTGTTCGACGCGGTGCGCGTCGACTACTCGCTGCGCCGGCTGGTGCACTACACAGGCACGGACTGGCGCGCCGTGCAGCCCTGGGTGCTGCTGACCAATTATCACCGCTATGTCGATCAGTTCGTCCGGCTCGGGCTGGCGGAAATCGAGGCCGGCACGGCGCAGGCGCTGGTCACGCCCGGCGGTATCCGCATCGAGCGCGACGGCGTGTCCGTCGATGCGCTCGACAGGGTCATGGCCGCGCCCTGGCACCGTTTCCAGATGCCGGCCTATCACCTGATCCGGGGCGAGGGCGACGGCGTCACGCTGGTCAATATCGGCGTCGGCCCGTCCAACGCCAAGAACATCACCGACCATCTCGCGGTGCTGCGGCCGAACTGCTGGCTGATGGTCGGCCATTGCGGCGGCCTGCGCCAGACCCAGGTCATCGGCGACTATGTGCTCGCCCACGCCTATCTGCGGCAGGACGGCATCCTCGACGAGCTGGTGCCGCCGGACATCCCGATTCCGGCGCTGGCCGAGGTGCAGGTCGCGCTGCAGGAGGCCGCCGCCATGGTCACCGGCGAGACCGGCGACCGGCTCAAGAACCGGCTGCGCACCGGCACGGTCGTGACCCAGACCGATCGCAACTGGGAGCTGCGCTGGACCAAGGAGCGCCGCCGCATCAACCTGTCGCGCGCCATCGCGGTCGACATGGAATCGGGCACCATCGCCACGCAGGGCTATCGGCTGCGGGTGCCCTATGGCACGTTGCTCTGCGTCTCCGACAAGCCGCTCCATGGCGAGATCAAGCTGCCGGGCGCGGCCAACGCCTTCTACGAGCGCGCCGTCGGCGAGCATCTCAGGATCGGGCTGGCGGCGCTGGAGAAGCTGAAGGACGCCGGATCGACCATCCATTCGCGCAAGCTGCGCAGTTTCGACGAGCCGCCCTTCCGCTGAGCGGGGCCGGAGATTGCCAGGATCGTCATGCCCCTGATCGAAGCCTTCGCCTGCCGTCTCGTGATCATCGACTTCCAGGCCCGGTTGATGCCCGCGATCCATGACGGCGCCCGCATGGTCGCCAATGCGCGCCGCCTCGCGGATGGCGCCGCGCTGCTCGGCCTGCCGGTCGTGATGACGGAGCAGAACCCGGCGGGGCTGGGCAAGACCGTGCAGGATCTGGCCGATGCCGGGCCGGTCGTCGCCAAGATGGCTTTCGACGCCTGCGTCGAGCCGGCCTTTCTCGCCGCCCTCGCGGATGCGGGCGACATCGTGGTCTGCGGTTGCGAGGCGCATGTTTGCGTCATGCAGACCGCGCTCGGCCTGCTCGCGCGCGGGCGTCGCGTCGTCATGGTGCAGGATGCGCTGGGTTCGCGTGCGCCCGAAAGCAAGCAGGCTGCGCTGGGGCGGATGGAGCGGCACGGGGCCGAGATCGTCACCACCGAGATGGTCCTGTTCGAGTGGCTGCGCGATGCGGGCCATCCGCGCTTCCGCGCCGTGCTCGATCTGGCGAAGTGAGGCGCGCCATGACCGCTGTCGAGGCCGCGCCCGCGCTCTGGTATTTCGACATCGTCTCGCCCTTCGCCCATCTCGCTCTGGCGCGGATGGGCCCGATCGCCGAACGCCGGCCGGTGATCTTCAGGCCGGTCGTCTTCGGCGCGATGCTGAAGGCGTGGGGGCAGCTCGGCCCGGCCGAGATCGCGCCCAAGCGGGTCCACAGCTACCGCCTGGCGACGCATCTGGCCGCGAGCCAGGGCGTGCCGTTCCGGTTTCCGCCCGCCCATCCGTTCAACCCGCTCGCCATGCTGCGGCTGCTGACGGCGCTCGATGGCGACGCGGCGGCCGTGCGCGCCGCGTTCGATCTGGTCTGGGGGCAGGGCCGCGACGCCAACGACGCCGATGTTCTGGCGCAGGTGGCGCTGGCCGCGGGACGGCCCGGAGCGGTCTCCACGGTCGACGACCAGACGGTCAAGGACCGGCTGCGCCGGGCGACCGAGGAGGCGGTGGCGCGGGGCGTGTTCGGCGTGCCGAGCCTCGTGATCGACGCCGAAATCTTCTGGGGCGTCGACGCCATGGCGATGGCGCAGTCCTGGCTCGACGATCCGGATTATTTCCGCCGGGACGAGATGGCGCGGGTCTCGCGATTGCCGGTCGGGACGCAGCGCGATCGCGCCCGATGATCGCGGCGCGGCGCGCAGCCGTCATGTGCCGGCCGGTCTGGCCAGATCGCGGCCGATCGCCGATCATCCGCCTCTCGCGGCGTTTCAGCGCGCACAGGAGCCGACATCGGTGACAAGCCATCTGCTCGAGTCCGGAACCGAGACCTGCCACTGGGGCTATTTCGACGCCGGCCTGAAACCTGTCCTGACCATCGACAGCGGCGACACGGTCACCATCCGCACCGTGACCGGGGGGCCGGAGGTGCAGCCGAAATCCGGTTATCACGTCCTGCCCGAGATCCACGCCATTCACGCGCTGCCCGACCGCATGGTCCCCGGCCATATCCTGACCGGCCCGGTCGCGATTCGCGGCGCGAGGCCCGGCCACGTGCTGGAGGTGCGCATCCACGAGGTCAGGCTGCGCACGGACTGGGGCTATACGCTGATCAAGCCGCTGGCCGGCACGCTGCCGGACGAGTTCGACGCCCACAAGCTGATCCATGTCGGGCTCGACGCCGGCAGGAACATCGGCCGCCTGCCCTGGGGCATGGAGTTGCCGCTGGCGCCCTTCTTCGGCGTGATGGGCACGGCCCCGCCGGCGCATTGGGGCCGGCTGACCTCGCTCGTGCCGCGCGCTTTCGGCGGCAATCTCGACAACAAGGAGCTGCGCGCCGGCGCGACGCTCTATCTACCGGTCTTCGTCGAGGGCGGCCTGTTCTCCTGCGGCGACGGCCATGGCGCACAGGGCGACGGCGAGGTCTGCGTCACCGCGATCGAGACAGCGCTGGAAGGCGTCTTCGAGTTCGTCCTGCGCGAGGATCTCGCCTTCACGACGCCGCGCGGCGAGACGCCGACCCACCACATCACCATGGGCGTCGATCCCGATCTCGACATCTGCGCCCAGAAGGCGCTGCGCGAGATGATCGGCCTGATCGGCGAGCGCAGCAACCTCTCGCGCGAGGAGGCCTACATGCTGTGCAGCCTCGCGGCCGACCTGCGCGTGACGCAAACCGTCAACGGCTCGAAGGGCGTGCACTGCATGCTGGCGAAGAGCCTGGTGGCGTAAGGGCCGGCCGGCGCGCTGGCCAACGCCTCAGCCCATCGCGACGGAGACCTTTCCGGTGGTCGCGCCGGCGGCGAGCAGCGCGTCGATCAGGCGGTGCACCTTCAGCGCCTCGACGCCGGTGACGCGCGGCGCGCCGCCGCGCGCGACGGCGGCGGCGAAATCGGCGATCACGGCGCGGTGGTAGTGATGCGGGAAGGCCATCGGATCGGCTCCCGCCCCACCGGCGCCGGCGTCGGGCTCGATCCGGTCATGGCGGCCGTCATGATGGCGGATGTCGAGCGCGGTCCCGGCCAGCGCGGCCGTGGCCGCGACGCCGATGATCTCGATGCGCTCGGGAAATCCCGGATAGGCGGCCGTGGTGGCGTCGATCACGCCATGCGCGCCGCTGGCGAAGCGCACGGCGGCGCAGACCATGTCCTCCGTCTCCATCGCATGGACCGGGCTGGTCGTGGCGTAGCCGGCGACCTCGGCGACCGGGCCGGCGAGGCTCAGCATCAGGTCGAGCGTGTGGATGCCCTGCGTGATCAGCACGCCGCCGCCGTCGCGCGCCAGAACGCCCCGTCCGGGCTCGTCGTAATAGCTCTGCGGACGCCACAGCCGGATCGTGGTCGAGCAGCCGACGATGGCGCCGAGACCGCCGGCGGCGATGCGTTCGGCCAGCGCCTCCGCCGCGGGCTTGAAGCGGTGCTGCAGCACGATGCCGAGCGTCACGCCCGCCTCGGCGCAGAGCGCGACCATCTCCTCGGCCCGCGCCGTGGTGATCTCCAGCGGCTTCTCCAGCAGCACGTGCTTGCCGGCCCGCGCGCAGCGCCGCACGATGTCGAGATGCGTGTTGGGCGGGGTCAGCACCATCACGGCCCGGATCGAGCGGTCGTCGAGGATCGTCTCCAGCCGGTCGCACGGCGGAAACGGGAAGCGTGCGCCGAACGCCGCGCGCCGTTCCGCGCTCGGGCTGAAGGCGGCTGCGACCTCGATTTCGTCCGAGAGGTCGAGCAGGCTCTTCGCGTGCGGCGTCACCGCCATGCCGAGCCCGACGAGGCCGATCCTGAGCTTGGTCGCCATGAGATGCTCGCAAAGCCGGTGGTCGAATCTGGTCGCCCGCGCCTGGCGGCGCGGGCGCGGGCGCGGGCGGCGTGGCTCGCGCTACTGGCCGATCTTGAGGCTCAGCGAGGCGCCGATCGTCTCGTTCCAGGTCTTGACGCATTCGGCCCCGCAGCGCTGGGCGAAGGCCGGCAGGATCACGCTGGTCAGCGCCTGCTTGCGCAGCGTCTCGTCCTCCGGCGTCACCGCGACCAGCGTCATCGCGGCCGGCTGGCCCTCGCTGCAGGCCTTGCCGGTGTTGCAGTCGAGCCCGGTCTGCGTCTCGGTCTTGGCCTGCTCGAAGATCGAATCCTCCAGCATGCGCAACTGCTTCTCGAGGAAGGCCTGCACCTTGGGATCGAGCGTGTTCCACCAGCGCAGGTTGGCCAGTTGCGCCGCCAGGCCGAAATTGATCGGCATCGGCGAGACGAACTTCGCCGATTCATGCCATTTCGCCTTGTAGCCCGAGAGCGCGCCGGTGATCGCGCAGTCGATGACGCCGCTGGCGAGCGCCGGCTGGACCTCGGCGAAGGCGAGGTTGATCGGCGAGCCGCCGATATGGCCGACGAAGGCCTGCTGCGAGGCGCCCGATGCGCGCACCTTGCGGCCCTTCAGGTCGGCGACCTTGGTGAAGGCGTCGCGGCAATAGATCACCTGCGCCTGGTAGGTCCCGAAGCCGAGCAGCTTCAGCCCGTGCTTCTCCTCCAGGAACTTCGCGTAGGTCGGCCGGAAGGTGCTGACGACCTTCTGCAGCTCCTCGACCGATCCGACGAGGCCGACGAGATCGGCCGCCTCGTTCATCGGCACCTCGCCGGAATTGTAGTTCAGCACGGTGGTCGCGAACTGCAGCGTGCCGGCCGAGACCAGCCGGAAGATCTCGGGCCCCTTGAAGCCGAGCTCGGTGAACGGCTTGACCTGCGCCTTGATCTGCCCGCCCGACTGCTCGAGCACGGTCTTGGTCCAGAACGGGGCCTCGCGGTTCACATACATCGACAGGTTGCCGATGCTGCCGACGACGTTGAAGCTGGTCGCCGGCAGGGCGGTCTGCGCGGAAGCCGGGGTGACGGCGGCAGGCAGCGCGGCTGCGAACAGCGCGGCGCACAGCGCCGAGGCGGGAATCAGGCGTTTCATCGGCGTCGTCTCCTGGTTGGGCGCGGGCGTCAGCCGCCGGCCTTGGGGTTGAGGATGCTCGGCAGCCACAGCGCGAGCTGCGGAAAGGCGATCAGGATGGCGATCATCACCAGCATCGCCGCCACGAAGGGCAGCGCGCCGACGCACAGATCGGAGAATTTGCCGCCGCCGCGCACCGCCTGCACGACATAGAGGTTCAGCCCCACCGGCGGCGTGATCAGCGCCGCCTCCATCAGGATGACGAAGACGATGCCCCACCAGACCGGGCTGTAGCCGAGCGCGACGATCACCGGCACGACGACCGGCGTGGTCGCGATCATCATCGAGAGCGTCTCCATGAAGCAGCCGAGCACCAGGTAGAAGACCACGATCGCCACCAGCATGCCAAGCGGCGGCCAGCCGAGCGACAGCACGAGATCGGTGATCGCCTTGACCAGACCGATCGAGACCATGACGAAGTTGAGGAAGAAGGCGGCGATGACGATCAGCATCACCATGCAGGTCGTGCGCACCGTGCCCTCGAAGGCCCGCACCAGCACCGGCAGCGAGAGCTGGCGGTTGGCCGCCACCAGCAGCAGCGTCGCCATCAGGCCGAGCGCGGCGGCCTCCGTCGGCGTCGCGATCCCGGCATAGATCGAGCCGACGACCACGAGGAACAGGCCGAGCGGCGGCAGCAGATGGCGCAGGCCCGCGACGCGCAGCCGCCAGAGAGAGCCCCTGTCCACCCGCGGTCCGGCCCATTGCGGGCGATACAGCGCCAGCCCGAGCACCATCAGCGAGAACAGCCCCGCCAGCATGAAGCCGGGAATGAAGCCGGCCGCATAGAGATCGGCGACCGAGGTGTCGGTCAGCACGGCGTAGATGATCATGTTGATCGAGGGCGGGATCAGGATGCCGAGCGTGCCGCCGGCCGCGATCGAGCCGAGGAAGAGCGGGCGGTTGTAGCCGCCCCGATCCATGTTCGGGATCGCGACCGTGCCGATCGTCGCCGCCGTCGCCACCGAGGAGCCCGACGTCGCGGCGAAGATCGCGCTGGCTGCGATGTTGGTGTGGATCAGCCGGCCAGGCACCTGCGCGAACCACGGCGCCAGCGCGGCGAACAGGCGTTCGCTCAGCCCGGACCGATGCATCAGCTCGCCCATCATGATGAACATCGGCGCGGCGATCAGGATGAAGTCGTTCGACGAATTCCACGCCAGTTCGCCGAGCGCCCCGGTCATCGGGAAGAAGGCGTAGTTGGCCTGAAGGAGATAGCCCATCAGCGCCAGCGCGGCGGCGACCGGCAGGCTCAGGCCGACGAGCACGATCAGCAGCGTCAGCGCGGTCCCGATCATGGCGCGCGCTCCTGCGCCGGTCGCTCGACGCCCGACTGCGCGATCTCCTCGCTGACGCGCATCGAGCCGATCAGCGCGTCGAAGCCGGCGCGGTCGCGGGCGAAGAGCCGCATCACGGCCTGGATCGGGATCAGCACCGCCATGCAGGCGAACCAGACAATGCCGGCGACCCAGACTCCCTGGGGGATCACCATGGGCGTCTGCAATTGCGAGACCGATTTCGCGTTGAGCCGCCAGGATTGCGCGAGCGTGTCGAAGGCGAACCAGGCCAGCGCGACCGCGATCAGCGCCAGCGCGATCGAGGCGAGCAGGTCGCAGACGACGCGCAGCCGGTCCGGCAGCGCGGCGAGCAGGACATCGACGCGGATATGCGCCTTGGAGGTCACGGTGAAGGCGAGGCCGAGCCCGATGCAGGCCGCCAGCGCATAGCCGGAGATCTCGAAGCTCTCGACCATGCCGCGCTTGAACAGATAGCGCGTCACGACGTCGATGGTGATCAGCAGGCTGCAGCCGAACAGCACGATCGCGCCGGCGATCCAGGCGAGGATCCGCGAGATGCGCTGCGGCAGCGGCTCGTCGGGCAGTAGGCGGGAGGGCTCGTTCATGAACCCGCCGCCATGCAGGCTTCTTGCCAGCCGGCGCGCCGCTTGTCTTTGCCCATCGACATCTTGCCCAAGCCCCTCGTGGCGGCTTGCCTCTGCTCACGCGAAGGGCATGTGACCACGCGGAATGGTGGCTGTCCAATCGCGCGATACAATAGCGATCGATAATTAAAGTCGATCGATCCGGCTCATCCGTCCCGTCTGGAGTAGTCCTCCGCCATGGCCGCGACGGCGCCCGCCAAGCTGCCGTCGTCACCGCCGATCCAGGAGGCTGTGAACGACAGGTCCGGCAGCGCGACCTCGGTCTCGACGACGATCAGCGCGCCCTCGGCGAGTTCGCGCTGCGCGACGGCGGGTGGGATCAACGCGATGCCGACGCCTTCGACCGCCAGCCGCACCACCGGGGCGAGCGCCGCGCTGGCGTGGATGCGCGGTGGCGGCAGGTCCGAGCGCGCCAGCAGGGTGCGCAGCGCCGCATGCGGCCTGGTATGGCGCGCGAAAGTGATCAGAGGCTGCTGCGCCAGCGCGGCGATCGAGAGCGGCGTAGCCGGCAAAACGAAGTCTGGACTCGCCAGGAACGCCAGCGGCACGCGGTTCAGCGGCAGATTGCGCGCCAGCGGATCGGTCAGAGGCCCAAGCAGGAAGGCGAGGTCGATCTCCTTGCCGATCAGGCGCTCGCGCAGCAGCGGGCTGGTGTCGACCTCGATCTCGACGGCCACCGCCGGGTGCTGGCGCGCGACATGGCCGATGAAGCCGGGCAGCCAGCTATGCACGATCGTCTCCGCCACGCCGAGCCGCAGCGTGCCGCGCATGGCGCCGGGCTCGCTCAGGGCGATGCGCATCTCGGCTGCCAGGCGCAGGATGCGCTCGGCGTAAGCGAGAAACTCGCGTCCCTTCTCGGTCAGGGTCACGACGCGGCTGGTCCGCTCCAGAAGCCGCGCGCCATAACGGTGTTCGAGCTGGGCGATGCGCTGGGAGACCGCGGGCTGAGTCGTGTTGAGGCGTTCGGCCGCGGCGCGAAAGCCGCCGAGCGTCGCCACCGCGACGAAGG
>JAKFWE010000106.1 GCA_021732895.1 Allobosea sp.
GGCCAAGGCCGGGCTGGCTCCGGAATTCGCGCTGGGCGCGAAGGACGCCTCCGCGCTCATCAACGGCTCGACGGTCTCGCTGGCGCTGGCCGTGCTGGCGAGCGAGGACGCGAAGCGGCTGGTCAAGGCGGCCGACGTCGCGATGGCGCTGTCGCTGGAGGCGATGCGCGGCGAGCTTGCCGCCTTCGACCCGCGCATCCATGCCGCGAGGCCTCATCCAGGCCAGGCGCTGGTCGCGCGCAACATTCGCAAGCTGACGCAGGGCTCGCTGCGCTGCTCCGCCTCGGCCCGCGAGACGGTCTATCCCGACGAGATCGGCCGCACGCCCGGCAAGCCGCCGGCTCCGCGCGTGCAGGACGTCTATTCGCTGCGCTGCGCCCCGCAGGTCCACGGCCCGGCCCGCGAGGCGCTCGACTATGTTTCCCGCATCGTCGCCACCGAGACCAATTCCGCGACGGACAACCCGCTGATCTTCCCCGATGGCGGCGGTTACGCGGTGATTTCCGGCGGCCATTTCCACGGCCAGTATCTCGCCCAGACCATGGACCTGCTCGCCATCGCGATGACCGATCTCGGCTCGATCTGCGAGCGCCGGCTGGCGCGCCTGATCGACCCGACGCTGAGCTACGGCCTGCCGCGCAACCTGCTCGCCGGCAAGCGGGGGCTCAACACCGGCTTCGCCACGGTGCAGTGCTCGATGTCGGCGCTGGTGATGGAGAACCGCACGCTGTCCTCGCCGGCCTCGGTCGACTCGATACCCGGCAAGTCCAACGCCGAGGACCACGTCGCCAATTCGACCTGGGCCGGCCGCAAGGCCCGCACCGTGGTCGAAAACGTCGAGATGATCATCGCGGCGGAAATGCTGATGGCCTGTCAGGCGCTGACGCTGATCGCAGGCGTCGCGAAGGACCATCCGCTCGGCGCCGGCACGCAGGCCGCGCTCGATGCCTTGCGCGAGACGATCCCGCCCGCGCTCGACGGCGACCGCTGGTATGCGGCGGAGATGAACCAGGCGACGGCGCTGGTGCGCTCGGGGGCGATCGTCGCGGCGGTCGAGGCCGCGGTCGGCGGGCTGGAGTGACGCGCGCCGGCTCTCACGCCTCCTGCCGCGCCAGCTCCAGCACCGTTTCGAGCAGGACGCGGATGGCGATTCCGGCGTCGGCCTCGGTCATGTTCTCCAGCGGCGAATGGCTGACGCCCTTCTCGCAGCGCACGAACAGCATCGCCGAGGGGCACAGCTTCGCCATCGCCATCGCGTCATGCCCCGCGCCCGAGGGCAACCGCCTGGCGCCGAGGTTGGAGCCCGTGCGGGCGATGCCGGCGGCAAGCGCCGCCTGAAGAGGTTCGGCCATCGGCGTCGCCTCGTCCTGCGAGTAGGGCGTGATCGACAGCGCCACGCCGCGCCGCGCCGCGATCTCGCCGAAGCACTCGCCGATCTGACGGTCCATCTCGGCCAGCGTCGCATTGTGCGGCGAGCGGAAGTCGATGGTGAAATCCACCGCGCCGGGCACGACATTGGTCGCGCCGGGATCGGGCTGGAAGACGCCGACGGTGCCGACCGCCTGCTCGTGCCCGGCCGCGATCGCCTCGAGCGCCAGCGCCATTTCGGCCGCCGCCGCGAGCGCGTCCCTGCGCAGGCGCATCGGCACCGTGCCGGCGTGGCCGGCCTCCCCGGTCACGCGAACGCGGGCGCGCTTCTGGGCGTTGATCGCCGTGACGATGCCGACCGCCTCGTTCTCCGTCTCCAGCACAGGCCCCTGCTCGATATGCACTTCGAGATAGGCGCGGATGGAATCCGGCTTGCGCGCCAGCGCGGCGATTCCGGCGGGATCGCCGCCGAAAGCGACCAGCGCGTCGCGCAGCACGACGCCGTCCGAATCGCGTGAATCGAGCCAGGCGGGATCGTAGCGGCCGACCAGCGCCGAGGAGGTCGAGAGCGACGTCGGAAAGCGCACGGTCTCCTCGTCGCCGAAGGCGATCACCTCCAGCGCGAAGGGCAGGGCGATCCCGGCGTCGCGCAGCGCCTGCGCCACCAGGACGCCGGCGACGACGCCGAGATTGCCGTCGAAGCGCCCGCCATCCTTCACCGTGTCGATATGCGAGCCGATCATCACCGCGGGCAGGCCGGGCGTCGGTCCCTCGCGCCGGCCCTGCACCGAACCGGCCGCGTCGATGAAGGCGGACAGGCCCGCGACCTCCATCGCGCCCCTGGTCCACTCGGCCGCCTGCCGGTGCGCCGGCGAGAGATAGAGCCGCGTCAGCTTCCCCGGTTCGTCGGTGAAGCGATTGAGGCCGTCGAGCGCCGCGAAGGCGCGGGCGCCGAGAACGGCGGCGGAGGGGAGCGTCTGTGTCATGGCGGCAGTTTAGGCGGCGAGTGCGTGGGCTGGCCAGTAGGCCGATCGGGAAACGCGTTTTGCGGCGGCCACGCTCAATACGTCGCCCGCCCGCCCGAGAGGTCGAAGGCCGCGCCGGTCGTGAAGCTGTTCTCGGCCGACGCCAGAAAGGCCACCATCGCCGCGACCTCGTCTGGCGCCAGGAAGCGTCCGCGTGGAATCTTCGCCAGCATGTAGCCTATGTGCTCCTCGCTCATCTGGTCGAAGATGCGGGTGCGGGCGGCGGCCGGCGTGATGCAGTTGACCGCGATGTCCTGCGTCGCCAGTTCCTTGCCGAGCGACTTGGTCAGGGCGATCACGGCGGCCTTCGAGGCCGAATAGGCCGAGGCGTTGGGGTTGCCCTCCTTGCCGGCGACCGAGGCGACGAGGACGAGCCGGCCGTAATTGCGCGCGATCATGCCGGGAATGACGGCCTGGCAGCAATGCAGCGTGCCATCGACATTGATCCGCATGATCCTGGCCCACTCGTCGAGCGGGTATTCCCACGTCCTGAGATTCGGCCCGGCTATGCCGGCGCTGGTGACGAGAATGTCGATGCTGCCGAGCCGGGCTTCCAGCGCGTCACTGGCGGCCCTGACGGCGGCGGCGTCGGTGACGTCGACGCCGAGACCGGTCGCGCCCTGGCCGATCTCGCCTGCGGCGCTGGCCGCGAGATCGCCGTCGAGATCCCAGATCGCGACCTGGGCGCCGCTGGCGGCGAAACGCGCCGCGACGGCGCGGCCGATGCCCTGCGCGCCGCCGGTGACGATGGCGACGCGGCCATTGAGATCGATCTGGTTCATGGCGGGGCGCATTCCTGACGAGCCGGGTCGCGCAGGCTAGTGCAGCCCGCCCGAAACGCCAACGCAGGAGAGCGGCCTTGTCGCCTCAACCCTCGTTCAGGGACCAGTCATAGGCGTAGCCGCCGATGCGCACCGGCCCGTCGAGCGCTTTGG
Source organism: Allobosea sp. (assembly GCA_021732895.1). GTDB lineage: Bacteria > Pseudomonadota > Alphaproteobacteria > Rhizobiales > Beijerinckiaceae > Allobosea. Next base: position 3,329 of record JAKFWE010000106.1, read on the forward strand.
CCTGCGCGCCGGTGGCGTAGCGCCGCCAATGCGCCAGCAGGGCGGCCTCGTTGCCGAAATCGGCGGCGAACCAGGAATAGATCCGCGAGGCGGTGATGCTCCCGTCAGCGACGCTCACGCCGCGCGGGTGGTTGACATAGGCGCCGGCCCCGCGCTCCAGCATCGCCTCCAGGCTCGCGCCCGTGAAGGCCTGGCGCGGCAGGTCCGGGCAGCCGATGGAGGCGCAGTTGACCGCATAGTGAACGCGCGGATCGCGCCAGATCTTGCGCAGGATCTCGTGCTCGACATCGTCGAGCGAAAGCGCGACGCCCTCGACGCTCAGAAGTTTCGCCCGCCATGGCCCGCTGCCGAAAAGCGATCCGCCGAGATTGATGTCCTTGATCGAGGCGACGGGATGGCGCTCCAGCACCAGCGCGATGGTGCGGGCGTTGTAGAGATTGGCCCAGAAGGCGAACTGGTCGCGGCGCGCCAGCGCCGTGACCCGAACCTGCGCGAGCATGGCGAGATAGGCCGCCAGCGGCTCGCGCGCCTCGGCCTTCCAGCGGGCGTAGGCGACGCCCATGACGCCGTCGCGGCGCGGCCGGAGATAGGCCGACAGCAGCTTCGTCCAGGGCGAATGATCGGGCGCGGCGGCCGCGCCGGAGGCGGCGAAGCGCTCGGCCAGCGACGCCGCCATCAGCGGCGAGGGCATTGAAAGGGCGGCCGCGCCGAGGCCTGTCGCGGCGAGTCCCTTGGAAAAGGCGCGGCGGCTGAACCGCCGCCTGTGAGGTCCGGTCTGTTCCATGCACAGGATTTCGCCGATCGCGCTGCTCACCGCAAATCGCGATGGCGCGATCCCGACGTCGTCACTCGGAGAATCCGATGCGGAGGAGCGCGACCCAGAGCGGCTCAATCCGCGCCGAAGACCGACCATCCGGTCGCCTCCGCGATCCGCTCCAGCGCCAGCGTTCCCAGTTGCGAATTGCCGTTCTCGTTCAGGCCCGGGGACCACACCGCGATCGCCGCCTTGCCCGGGGCGATCGCCAGGATGGCGCCGCCGACGCCCGATTTCCCCGGCAGGCCGACCCTGAAGGCGAAATCGCCGGAGGCGTCATAGTGCCCGCATGTCAGCATCAGCGCGTTGATCCGGCGCGCCCGCTGCGGCGAGATCAGGCGTGGCCCGCCGGGCTCGATGCGCCCGCCATGCATCAGATAGCGCCCGGCCATGGCGAGTTGGCGGCAGCTCATGGCGATGGCGCATTGATGGAAGTAGACGCCGAGCGTGCGCTCGGGCGGGTGCTTCAGATTGCCGAACGCCTTCATGTAATTGGCCAGCGCGACATTGCGGAAGCCGGTTTCCTGCTCGGCCCGCGCCACCGCCTCGTCGATCGCGATCGTCTCGTCATCGGCCATATGCCGCACGAAACGCAGCAATTCGCCGATCGCAACGCGCGGTTCGTGACCAGCGAGGTTGACGTCGGCGACGACGAGCGCGCCGGCGTTGACGAAGGGGTTGCGCGGAATGCCCTGTTCTCTCTCGAGCTGGACGATCGAATTGAAGGCCGTCCCCGAGGGCTCGCGCCCGACGCGTAGCCACAGCGCCTCGCCAATCTTGCCGAGCGCCTGCGTCAGGGCGAAAACTTTCGAGACGCTCTGGATCGAGAAGGGTTCGTCGCAGTCTCCCGCCGTGTGGACCGCACCATCCGCCGTGACGATGCAGAGCCCGAACCGCAAAGGGTCGATTTCGGCCAGCGGCGGAATATAGGTCGCCACCGCGCCGCGATCCTCGATCTGCGCCATCTGCTCCGTGACGGACCGCACGAGTAGCGCCAGATCCGTCATTCCCGCGTCCCCCCGCCGCCTCAGGCCGGCAGCAAGCCCAAGCCGCCGGGCATGGTCAAGCGGCGATGGCCTGAAACGGCTTGCGCAGCGCTCGGATGGCGGCGATCCTGTCGGCGTCGTTCGGGGAGCCAGCGCGATGCGTCCAACCTTCGGCCTGACCGCGTTTTCGATGCTCGCCTGTGTCCAGACGGTCTTCCTGGAGGCCGCCGCCGCACGACCGCTCGAGCGCGAGCTGCCGCGCGGGAGACAGGCCTGCTGGGAGCGCAGCTACGACGCCGCCCATCTCGCCGCCCATCCGCTCCAGAAGGTCGCCCGGGTGCGCCTGCTGCATCTGCCCGGCTCGTGGCGGGAGCAGCCCTACGGCTTCTATGTGCAGCTTTCCTTCAAGCTTCGCGGCTCCAGAAGCGACAAGGCCTTCGACTACCAGCTCGGCGGCTTCTGCAAGGCTGCGGGGAACGGGCTGCGCTGCACGCCGCAATGGGACGCCGGAGCCTGGCGGCTCTCGTCGGCCCCGGGCGGCGCGCTGGATGTCGGAAATGACGGTCTCGTCGCCAATCCGGACCCCTATGACGCCGAGGAGATCGCCGATGACGCCGTCAGGATTCCGGCCAAACCCGATGACGGCGTCTGGCGGCTGACGCCCGCGCGCGGCCGATGCGAGCTGTGACCGGCAGGCTCAGCTGGCGGCGGCCTGCCCCGCCACCTTGACGAGCCGCGCCACCAGCGCGTCGAGAAAGCCGCCCGTGCGGGCGTCGAGCAACTCGCCATCCTCGCCGAAGGCCTTGTCCGCGAGGCCCACGGCGACCATTTCCGGGATCAGCATCGCGCCGAAGCCGAGTTCGAGCACGGTGCGCAACTGCGTCAGGCTGCGATAGCCTCCGAGATGGCCCGGCGACGCGCCGCCGAGCGCCACCACCTTGCCGGCGAGTCCCGACGCGGGCGCGCCGGGTTTGGCCGTGCTCGCCCAGTCGAGCGCGTTCTTCAGGGCCGGGGTGTAGCCGGCGTTGTATTCCGGGCTGGCGATGAAGAGGCCGTGATGGGCGTCGAACAGGGCGCGCAGTTCGGTCGCCTTGGCCGGCGTGGCGCCGAAGGCGGTGGCGTCGACCAGCGGCAGCGTGTAGTCGGCCAGCGTGATCTGCGTCACCTGCGCGCCCGCCGCCGCGAGCTTTCTGGCGGCGAGCGTGGCGAGGCGGGTGTTCAGCGAACCCTCGCGGGTCGAGCCGGAGAAGACGAGGATTTTCGGCGCTGGCATGGCGGTCTCATTGTCCTGGGAAACGTGTCGGCTGGGAATGGCCGACCGCATTATCCGAAAGCAATGACCGCGCCATATGACATTTTCGTTGGCGGGGAGGCGTTTGCGGAGCGGCGCTCGCGGCGCGGACCTCAACCGGCCTTGCGGTAGACCCAGACGCGCGCCGGCGGAATGTTGCGCAGCACCCAGTCGGACACGCTCGCCGTCAGGCCGGAGCCCTTGCGCGGCACGGGCGAGATCACCGAATAGGTGAACTGGATCAGCGGCGCGCCCTCGGCCAGCAGCGAGAACGCATCCTTTGCGAGCGCGCTGCGCCTCGCCGGCGGCTGGTTGAACAGCGGCAGGCTAGAGACCACCGCGCTCGCCTTGTCGTCGAGATGGCCGGCGAGAGTCGTCGAGAGCGCATAGGCGTCCCCTTCGACCACCGTCGCCCGGGGGAAGCGCTTGCGCAGCAGCGTGCAGAATTCCGGGCTGTACTCCACCAGGATCAGGCGGGCTTCGTCGATCCCGCGCGCGATCAGCGCCTCCGTCACCGGGCCCGTGCCCGGGCCGATCTCGATGACCTTGCCGGCGCGGGCGGGGTCAACCTGCGCCGCCATCGCCCTGGCGAGGAAAGGGCCGGACGGCGTGACCGAGCCGGTGCGGCCGGGATCGTCGATCCAGGATTTGATGAAGCGCGCCTCGTCGCCCAGTTTGGCCTTCGCGGCGCTGACCCTGGTCTTGAGTTTGCCCGCCGTGTTGCGGACCTCGTCCTCGACCTTGTAGCGCACGGCCGCCGCCTTCAGGCGCGCCTGCGCGACGCTGTCGACGAACTCGGCGGCGCTGACGCGGACCTCGCCCTCGATCCGCGCCGCGACGCTGGACTGGCCGAGCCGCAGGGCTAGCGTCCCGCCACGCTGAGGCCGGGTAGGGGTGGGGTGGGACATGCAACCTCGACTGACGGCCAGACGCGCGCCAATGATGACGGAATGATGACGATAGGCGCGCAACGTTCCGCGTCAAGAGCGCGTCCGCGAAGACCCGCGGGTCGTGGAGGGCCTTCAGAGCCTAGATCAGGGGGCGTGGATCCCGTTCCTGCTCGTAGACGGAAGCCATGCGCGCGGTCAGCCGTGGATTGAGCAGGGTCAGCCGACCGTCCGTCAGCGTGAACATCCCGGCGCGCCGCAGACGAGACCAGGTCTTGCTGGTGTGAACCAGCGAAAGACCCAGCGCATCGGCCATCTGCTGGCGCGAAAGCGGAAACTCGAAGCTGTTGCCGCTGACCAGCCCCAGCGCATCGGCCCGGCGATAGAGCGAGATCAGCAGCGCGGCGATCCGCTCGCTGGCGTTGCGCTGGCCGACCGATGTCAGGTTCTCGTCGATCAGGCCCTCCTCCCGCGAGCCGAGCCAGGCGACCTCGTAGGCGAGGCTCGGCATGCGCACGAACAGGTCCCAGATACGCTTGCGCGGAAACACGCAGAGTTCGACATCGGTCAAGGCCTCGATCCCGTGCTGGGCGGCGCTGAGCAGCGACGCCTGCAGGCCGACGAGGTCGCCCGGCAACAGGAAGTTCAGGATCTGGCGGCGCCCGTCCGGCAGCGACTTGTAGCGAAAGGCCCAGCCGGAAAAGAGAGTGTAGAGCTCGGCGTCCTCCTGCGTCGGATGGATGATGTCCGAGCCGGCCGGCAGGCGCCGGTGGTCGATCTTCATCGTCTGGATGAAGCGGACTTCGTCATCGCTCTTGTCCTTGAACGCCGGCTTCAGCCGCAGCGGACAGGCCAGGCATGGCGCCCCCTGGCGGTTCGATGGAATGTTACCCGTCATCGTCGCGTGTTTTCCGCATCTGCCGCGCAGCATGGCTGAGAACCGGATGGCAATTCAATCGCAAACCATCGGCCGTCTTGTGCGGCGCAACAACCACGCCATCTGAGCGGGAACCAATCGGTGCGCGGCGGCGTTGGCAGGCCGACCCGCGCACCCCGTTTCGCGACGGCGTGCCCGCCGTTCGCCCGCCGGTCAGGAGTTCAGCCAGGATGACGGCACTGCCCGACGCAGCCGCCCGCTCGCGCATGCGGGCATTCTTCCGACTCGCGCTCGGGTTCTGGAGCGGTCCGACCCGGCTGCGCGCCTGGGTGCTGACCTTGACGGTGCTCGGCTTCGTCGCCGCGCAGATCGCCACCGCCGTTGGCGTCAACACCTGGAACCGGCTGTTCTTCGATGCGCTCGAGCGGCGCGACACCGCCGCCGTTTGGTCGGTCATCGGCTGGCTGCCTCTTCTCGTCGTCGTCTCGTCGCTGACGCTGTGTTCGCTGGTGATCAGCCGGATGCTGCTGCAGACGCGCTGGCGTGAGTATCTGACCAGGCGCATCGCCGGCTGGTGGATCGCCGACCAGCGCTACTATCGCCTGCAGTTCACCGCCCGGGAGCAGGTCGCGCCGGAGTATCGCATCGCTGACGATGCCCGCCTCGCCATCGAGCCGCTGGTCGAGTTCGCCATCGGCCTGATCAGCGCGGTGGTGACGGCCGCGACCTTCGCCGCGATTTTGTGGCATGTCGCCGGGTCGGCCCGCTTCATGGTCGGCCAGACCGAAGTGGTGATCCCGAGCTACATGGCGATCGCCGCGATCCTTTATGCGGTGATCGCCTCCCTCGCCGCCTGGTTCGCCGGCCGGCCCCTCGTGGCCAAAATTTCCGCCAAGAACGAAACGGAGGCGCGCTTCCGCGCCGAGATGACGCGGCTGCGCGAGAATGCGGAGAGCATCGCGCTGATCCGGGGCGACGCCGACGAGCGCAGCTCTGTCGGCGAGAGCTACGGCCGCGTCGTCGTCGCCTGGCTCGGCGTCATCCGCCAGCAGGGCGTGATCGCGCTGGTGCTCAACACCAACGGCGCGCTCTTCCCGATCGTGCCGCTGCTGCTGATCGCGCCGAAATACCTGTCCGGCGACGTCACACTGGGGGCGGTGATGCAGGTGGTCGCGGCCTTCAGCGCGGTGCAGTCGGCGCTGATCTGGTTCGTCGACAATTTCGTGCGGCTGGCCGAGTGGTTCGCGTCGGTCAGCCGCGTCGATGAATTGTCGGAGGCGCTGGAGGGTCTGGACGTCGGCGCGATCATGGAGGGCGATTCAGGCGTCAGGCTCGGCGAGAGCGCCGATGGGGCCATCCATCTGGACAATCTCTCGATCGCCCATAGCAACGGCCGGGCGGTGATCACCGATGCGTCCGTCGTCATCGGCCTCGGCGAGAAAGTGCTGATCGTCGGCGAGAGCGGCACCGGCAAGAGCACCCTGATCCGCGCCCTCGCCGGGCTCTGGCCCTGGGGCTCGGGCTCGATCGACCTCCCGGCGGGCAAGCGGATCGCGTTCGTGCCGCAGAAGCCCTACATGCCCATGGGCAGCTTCCGGACGGTCCTGCTCTATCCCGAGGCGGAACTGCCTGTCGCCGACGAGATCGTGGTGGCGGCCCTGCGTCGCTGCGGGCTCAGCTACCTCGCCAAGCGTCTGGACGATGAGGATCATTGGGACCGCATCCTGTCGGGCGGCGAGCGCCAGCGCGTCGCTTTCGCCCGGTTGCTGATCCAGAAGCCCGACATCATCATCATGGACGAAGCGACCTCGGCCCTCGACGAGGACAGTCAGACCTCGCTGCTGAGCCTGCTCGAGGACGAACTCGCGCATGCGACCGTGATCAGCGTCGGGCATCGGCCCGGACTCGAAGAGTTCCATGACCGGAAGATCACGCTAGAGAAGCGGCTCGCGGGCGCCCATCTGACCTCGCGGCGTCTCGGCAAGTCGCTCTGGCGCATGTTCCGCAGTCGCAGCGCCGCCAACGACTCGGCGGCCTGAGCGACATCGCGGGTTCGTGACGCGGCGACTTTCGCGGCGCGGAACCAGGGGTCCTGACCCGCGTTGTCTCTCGCAGAAGCCGCCGTTCGCGGCCGGTCGCAGCATAGGGAGAGACAGATGTCGGACAGCAGCCTTGCCCCCATCATGCGCGCATTCGCCTTCTTCGGGTTCATGGGCGTCGCCGTCGTGGCGCTGACCGTCGGCGCCGGTCTTCAGGGCTCCGACGATCTGAGCTCCGCCTCGGTCGCGCAAACCAAGATCGAGCGGAACATTCCCACCGACGCCCAGATCGCGGCCGTCGATGCGCGCCAGCGCGGCATCGACAGCGCCCGCCGCGCCATCGCCAACGCGCAGCAGGCTCGCGCCGCCGATGCCGGCGCGGCGATCGTCCGCTGACGGAAAGGCGTATCGGTCTGGAACATTTCCGGCGCGCGCCGGTTGATGACCCAGCGCTCCCTCGCGCGACAACTCGACAGCCGCCTCCGGGCGGCTTGTTTTTTGTCTGTCGCCTTGACGCCTCAGTCTGTTTCGCCAACGTCGCTTCCGCGAGTGTCCGATGTATCTGCGTATCCGCCACGCCACGACCTATCGCTACGCCGGTCCCGTCATGTTCGGGCCGCATCGCCTGATGCTGCGTCCGCGCGACAGTTTCGATCTGCGCGTCGTCGACACCGCCCTGACGATATCGCCCCAGGCGCGGTTGCGCTGGATGCACGACGCCTATGGCAATTCGGTCGCCGTGGCGCAGTTCGAGACTGAATCCGACACGCTCGACATCGTCAGCGAGCTGGTGATCCAGCGCTTCGGTTCGGCGTTGCCGCGCACCGCCGTCGCGTCGCGGGCGGAGATGTCCGGCGTGGTCTACAGCCCGTCCGAGCAGGCGGTGCTGCAACCCTATCTCGACATCGCGGCGGCCGATCCCGACGGGGTGCTCGACCAGTGGCTCGCGGATTTTCGCGCCCGCTCCGGCGCCGGCCATCTGCTGCGCGATCTGGCGCATGCGATCTTCACCGGGCTCGGCTACGCCCTGCGTTATGACGAGGGCACCCAGCATCCCGCCGACACGATCCGTCAGGGCGGCGGATCGTGCCGTGACTACGCCTGGCTTTTCATCGAGCTGGCGCGGCGCATGGGTTTCGCCGCCCGCTTCGTCACCGGCTACATCCATGACCGTGCGCCCGACGCGGCCGGCATCGTCTCGGCGCTCGGGCTGACACACGCCTGGGCCGACGTCTTCATCCCCGGCGACGGCTGGGTCGAGTTCGATCCGACGAACGATCTCGTCGCCGACCGGCAGCTTCTGCGCGTCGCCGTCGCCCGCGTTCCGGAGGACGCCTCGCCGGTGTCGGGCAGCTATACCGGCCTCACCGGATCCTTCCTCGGCCTCTCGGTCGGGGTCAGCATCGAGCCCGTCGAGGAGCCGGGGCTGCCGAAACCCGAAGCCGCCCGATCGCCTGATCGCCAGACCGCCTGATCGAGGCGGGAGCGCGAAGCGGCGATCACGGCTCATTCACCGGAAGTTCATTGAGCATGGCCTAGTGCCGTGCGCTATGCGACTTGCGCGGCAGGCCTGATCCCAGCCGGAGGTCCGGGGGGTCGTGCGTAGTTGCTGAAACCAGTCGATCCGCCACCCGAGGATGGCAAGGCGCCGACCGACACGCAGGTGGCGCTCCGTTTCGCCCGCCTCACCGGCGGCTTCTGGCGCGGGCCGAGCGCGGGCAAGGCCTGGTTCTGGTCGCTCTCGCTGGCGAGCGCGATCATCGTCGGCGTCTTCGCCAACGTCACCGTCAATCGCTGGAACGGCTGGTTCTTCGACGCGCTCGAGAAAAAGGACGCCGAGAGCGCCCTGATCGCGATGGCGGTGTTCCCCGTGCTCGCTCTCATCGCGGCGGGTCTGGGTGTCGGCATTCTGGTCTCGCGCGAAACCTTTCAGGTCTACTGGCGCGAATGGGTCACGGCGCGGCTCGCCGACGGCTGGGTCCAGGACCGGCGCTTCTTCCGGCTCAGCCTGTCGGGCTACGAGCCGGCCAATCCGGAATACCGCATTGCCGACGACGTGCGCTGGGCGACCGAGCCGGTGGTAGATTTCGCCATCGGCCTGCTCTCTTCGATCATCACCGCGATCACCTTCATCGGCATCCTCTGGAGCATCGGAGGCAGCCTGACGGTCCAGACCGGCGGCGGCCCGCTCGTGATTCCGGCCTACATGGTGCTGGCGGCGATCGTCTACGCCATCCTCGTCTCGCTTCTGATCACCATCGTCGGACGCCGGCTGCCGCGCCTGATCGCGGCCCGCAACGAGGGCGAGGCGAAGCTCCGCTTTTCGCTGATGCGCATCCGCGACCATGGCGAGACCATCGCGCTTGCCCGCTCGGAAGCCGGCGAGCGGCGGGCGGTGACGCAGACCTATGACGGTCTCGTCCAGCGCTGGCTGGCGATGATCAAGCAGCGCGGCCGGCTGACCTGGATCACCAACTCCAGCGGCGCGCTCGTGCCGGTGGTGCCGCTGCTGCTCGCGGCCCCGAAATACCTGTCCGGCGAGATGTCGCTGGGCGGCGTCGTGCAGGTGGCGGCCGCCTTTGTGGCCGTGCAGAACGCCTTCAACTGGCTGCTCGACAACTTCATGCGGATCGCCGAGTGGCTCGCGGCCGCGAGGCGCGTCAACGAACTGGCCGACGCGCTGGAACGGGTCGATGGCGCGCCGCCCGGCGATCATCTCACCGTCATGCCGAGCCCGGACGGGCTCCTGCGTCTCGACGACGTCACGCTGATCGACCGCGACGGGCGCACCCTGGTCGCCGATATCGACATCGCCGTGCCGCGCTGCGCGACCATGCACCTGTCCGGCGAACTCGGCCTCGGCAAGGCCGCGCTGATCCAGGCCGTCGCCGGGCTGTGGCCGTGGGGGCGCGGCGAGATCGCGTTGCCGGAGGGTTCGGCCGTCGCCGTGGTTCCCCAGAAGCTGCATCTCTCGGACGGCGCCCTGCGCGCCGTGCTCGATCGGCGTGGCGACCTGCCGGGCGAGCGGCTGGCCGACGCGCTGCGGCGCTACGGCCTCTCCGGGCTGGCGTCCCGCCTCGACGAGAACCGCAACTGGGACAAGGAACTGGCGACCGGCGACAGGCAGCGTCTCGCCTTCGCCCGGGCCGAACTCGAGGAGCCCGACATCGTCCTGCTCGACGAGGCGACCAGCGCGCTCGAGACCGACATGGCGCTCGAACTGCTGAACGAGTTCCGGCGGAACCGGCCGGATGCGATCATCCTCGCCTTCGGGCAGAGCGCCGGCTTCGCCGAGGCCGCGACCCACCGCCTGCTGCTGAAGCGCGCCGGCGGCGTGGTCCGCATCGCCGACCGGCAGCGCCCCGAGCCGCGCTCCGAGCTGGCGGAGCCTGCGCCGACGTGAGCCTGCGTTCAGCCTCGGTTCAGGCGGCGTCGCCGCCAGTTCGTCACATGATTTCGCCAGACACGGCCCCGGCTGCCCGGCCGGCCGCAAATCCCGACAGGAGTCGACGCCGATGACCGCCGCAACCGTGACCACGACGCCGGCCCCGATGAACATCTGGGACGTCTACTGGGGCCTGCGCGTCGAGCAATGTCCCTGCGACGTCCATTTCGTCGAATGGCTCGAGGAGCAGGGCGTCAGCGGCAAGCGCATCTACCATTTCGGCACGGGCGGGCACCATTACGTCGGCATCCGCTGCGCCGAACCCGAGCTGGACTGCACCGTGCTCGGCATCACCGCCTCGCCCAAGGAATACGATTCCTTCGTCAAGCTGGCGACCGAGAACCCGACCATCACCAAGACCTATTCGGCCTATTTCGGCGACATCTACACCAGCAACGCCCGGCTGCTGCCGCGCTTCGACATCGTGACGCTGTTCCATTCCTGCGAGTTCCGGCACGCCATGAACGACGCCTACGGCGCGCTCACCGATCTCGAGGTGATGCGGCTCTTCACCGCCCAGACCGACGCCGGCGGCCATATCCTGTTCTACACCGGCTCCTTCGCCTACGCGGCGGCCGAGACGGTGATCGCGGAATGGGCGGCGTCGAGCCCCGTCAGGGAGGTCGCTGCGTTCAAGACGCTGCGCGTGTTCGCCAAGACCGCGTGAGGGCCGGGCCGCGCAGCGGCAGGATCTCGGAGGGCTGGCCGGCGCCAGGGGGGGCGCGACTTGTGAATCGGCGGCGAGGCGCTATCTGACGGGTCCGTGGCCGGCTCCCGCCGGCCGTCCCGCTCGTCAATGCCGCCGGCCAATGGCGCAGACCTGCTCCGCACACGGACCGCCTGATGTCGTATGGCCAGCACGAGCCGGGAATGCCGCTGCGCCGGCGCAGCCGCTGGTGGTGGCTCGGGCCGCTGGCGAGCGCGCTCATCTTCGCCGCCTCGCTCGTCGTGCTCTGGTTCATCGTCAAGGAGATCGAGCCGGGCGAACTGCGCCTCGCCTTCGCCAACGCCAGCACGCGGCAGATCGGGCTCGCGCTCGGCTTCACCGCGCTGAGCTATCTTCTGCTCACCGGCTATGACGCGCTCGCCCTGAAGCGGCTGGGCCTGTCGATTCCCTACCGGACGACGGCCCTGGCGTCGTTCACCAGCTACTCTGTCTCCTTCACCCTCGGCTTCCCGCTCGTGACCGGCGGCACGGTGCGCTACTGGATTTACTCGGCGAGAGGCGTTCGCGCCTCCGAGATCGCCAGCCTGACCGTGATCGCGGGTCTCACCTTCTGGCTCGGCCTCGGCGCGATCCTGTGCGCCTGCCTCTTCTATGCCTCGGAATCGGTCGCCGTGCTGGCGCGGACCTCGCAGCTGGTCGTGCAGGGCGTCGGCGTCGCCGTGGCGCTCGGCACGCTCGGCTATCTCGTCTGGATCTCGTCGGGCGAGCGCACCATCAGGGTGCGCGGCTGGAACCTGCCGCTGCCCGGCCTCGGCATCACGCTCGGCCAGATGTTCTTGGGCGCGGCCGAGGTCTGCGCCGCCGCCGCCGTGCTCTATGTGCTGCTGCCGGGCGGACACGACATCGCCTATCCGACATTTCTGGCGGCCTATGTCTTCGCCTGCCTAATCGGCATCGCGAGCCATGCGCCGGGCGGTCTCGGCGTGTTCGAGGCGACGATGCTGATCGCGCTCAGCCGGCTGCCCTTCGAGCCGGTCCTGGGCGCGCTGCTGCTGTTCCGCATCGCCTATTACCTGCTGCCCTTCATCCTCGCGCTGGTTTTGCTCGCCCTGCACGAGATGATCCGCCGCATCCGGACTCGGCCGTTGTGAACGGTCGGCGGCGACGTCGCCGACCCAGTTTCACCATCTTGTCGCTTTACCTTCGACGGCGCTGATCCAGCGTCTGACGTGACCGTGAACGCAGGGAGATCGATCCATGTTGCGCCGTTCCTTTCTTCATCTCGGCCTTGCCGGCCTGGGCATGCCGGCCCTGATCGGCCGCGCCGTCGCCACCGGCGTCGAGACCGCCGGCGGCAAGTTCACCGTGAGCTATTTCGACGTGCCCGCGATCAGGGGCTCGCGCGACGTCACCGACGCCGGCGACGGCACGATCTGGGTCTGTGGCCAGCGTAACGGCACGCTCGGCCGCTTCGACCCGCGCTCCGGGCAGCTCAAGGTGGTCGAGCTCGGCCAGAACGCCGCTCCCCATGGCGTCGTTCGCGGACCCGACGGCGCCGCCTGGGTCACCGAGGGCGGGCAGAACGCCATCGCCCGCGTCGACGACAAGTCGCACAAGGTCGCGCTCTTTCGGCTTCCCGAGGGCCGCCCGAGGGCCAATCTCAACACGGGCGTTTTCGACAAGGGCGGCGTGCTCTGGTTCACCGGCCAGAACGGCGTCATCGGCCGCTTCGACCCCAGGAGCGAGAAGATGGACGTCTGGGACGCGCCGGGCGGCCGCGGCGCCTACGGGATCACGATGACGCCGTCCGGCGAGGTCTGGTACGCCTCGCTCGCCGGCAACCACATCGCGCAGATCGACACGCAGACGGCCAAGGTCACGGTCGTCGAGCCGCCGACGCAGGGACAGGGCGCGCGCCGCGTCTGGTCCGACTCGAAGGGCCGCGTCTGGGTCAGCGAATGGAACTCCGGCAACGTCTCGGCCTATGACACGCAGAGCCGGAGCTGGAAGACCTGGAAGCTGCCCGGCGAGAAGCCGCGCGCCTACTCGGTCTATGTCGACGACGCCGACAAGGTCTGGGTCACCGATTTCGGCGCCAACGCGATCGTGCGGTTCGACCCCGTGACGGAGGCCTTCGCCAGCTTCCCGAGCGACAGGGCCGGCGCCAATGTCCGCCAGATGGACGGCCGCTCCGGCGAGGCCTGGGGCGGCGAAAGCGGCAACGACAGGCTCGTGCGCATCCAGACGGTGACGCCCGCGTGAGGCGCGCCATGGTCGTCGCGATCATGCTTGCGTCCGGCGCGTCCTGTGTCGGCGCCCTGGCGCAGGATGTGGCGCGCGGCGAACGGATGTTCGAGCCCTGCCAGTCCTGCCACAGCCTCGACCCGAACCGGAAAGGCATGGCGGGGCCGCATCTCGCGGCACTCAACGGACGCACCGTCGGATCGGCGGCAGGCTTCGACTATTCGCCGGCCTTCCAGGCGGCGAGGGGCAAGCGCCTGACCTGGAACGCCGAGCGCCTGCAGGCCTATCTCGCCGACCCCGACGCGCTGATCCCGGGCGGCTGGATGAGCCCGCCTGGCCTCGACGACGAGGCGGACAGGGCGGCGATCGCGGCGTTCCTGCTCAGCCGGAAATAGGGCGTTGCGCCCGGCCTTCGAGGCCGGGCCGCGTCCGCCTCAGCAGCTGCCGTCCTCGACCAGCGCGGCCGCGAAGACCATGGCGAGGTCGCGCAGCCGCGAGCCGTAGACCTCGCGTGAGGGCGCGCGCGAGGACGATCTCGCCGGCGGCCGCTATCGCCCGCTTTTCCTGCACCGCATGCGCGGCGCCGTGAAGGACGGCCATGGCGCGGCCGACACCGGAGCCGCCTGCCCGCCATCATGACGCGCGCGGCGAAAACCTGCTTCTTGCTCCGAAGCGGCATTCCGTTGATCCGCCCGAACGACTCGATGTTGCAACCGCACCGTCGGCTCGGCTAGTGCTGTAGGAGTGCTCCGGCGCTCCCGACACCAGCGGCAAAGGCCACGCGATGAAGAAGGTATTTCCCGACGCCGGCGCGGCCCTGGCCGGCCGGATCAAGGACGGCATGACCATCATGGCCGGCGGCTTCGGCCTCTGCGGCATTCCCGACCTGCTGATCGCGGCGGTCCGCGAGAGCGGCGCCAGGGACCTGACCTTCATCTCCAACAACGCCGGCATCGACGGCGCGGGGCTCGGCTTGCTGCTGGAGACCCGCCAGATTCGCAAGATGATCTCGTCTTATGTCGGCGAGAACAAGCTCTTCGCGCAGCAATACCTCGCCGGCGAACTCGAGATCGAGTTCGTGCCGCAGGGCACGCTGGCCGAGCGCATCCGCGCCGGCGGGGCCGGCATCCCCGCCTTCTTCACCAAGACCGGCGTCGGCACGCAGGTGGCCGAGGGCAAGGAGGAGCGCGAATTCGGCGGCGAGCGCTACATCATGGAGCGCGGCCTCTTCGCCGACGTCTCGCTGGTGCACGCCTGGAAGGGCGACACCGAGGGCAACCTCGTCTACCGGAAGACCGCCCGGAACTTCAATCCGATGATGGCCTCGGCCTCGCGCTTCACCGTGGCGCAGGTCGAGCATCTGGTGCAGGCCGGCGAGATCGACCCCGACCACATGCACACGCCCGGCATCTTCGTGAAGCGCATCGTCCACGTCGCAAACGCCGCCAAGCGCATCGAGCAGCGCACCGTGCGCGCGCGCGCCGCGGCCTGAAGGAGCACCCGCCATGGCATGGACCCGCGAACAGATGGCCGCCCGCGCGGCGAAGGAGCTCAGGGACGGCTACTACGTCAATCTCGGCATCGGCATTCCGACCTTGGTCTCGAACTACATCCCCGAGGGCATGTCGGTGCAGCTCCAGTCGGAGAACGGCATGCTCGGCATGGGCCCCTTTCCCTATGAGGGCGAGGAGGACCCTGACCTGATCAACGCCGGCAAGCAGACGATCACCGAGCTGAACACGACGAGCTATTTCTCCTCGGCCGATTCCTTCGGCATGATCCGCGGCGGCCATATCGACCTGTCGATCCTCGGCGCGATGCAGGTGGCGAGGAACGGCGATCTCGCCAACTGGATGATCCCCGGCAAGATGGTGAAGGGCATGGGCGGCGCCATGGACCTCGTCGCCGGCGTCAAGAAGGTCGTCGTGGTGATGGAGCACGTCGCGAAGAACAAGGACGGCACGGAATCGCCCAAGCTGCTGGAGGCCTGCGACCTGCCGCTGACCGGCGCCGCCGTGGTCGACATGGTGATCACCGATCTCGGGGTCTTTACGATCGACGAGAACGGCGGCGGCATGACGCTGATCGAACTGGCGGACGGCGTTTCTCTCGACGAGATCAAGGGCAAGACGCAAGCGGCGTTCAAGGTTGCGGTGTAGGTCCGAGCCCTGCCGAGAAAGAGCGCGGGGAACCCTCTCCCGGAGGGAGAGGGCAGGATGAGGGGAAGGCCCGTCAACCAGTTGCGCGAGCCCTGTCCGCACGTCCGTTCAAGCTAAACGCGAAACGTCCGTCGCCTCACCCCTACCCCTCTCCCTACAGGAGAGGGGCCCTCGCGCGTCACTGTCGAGGTTGTCTGCTACCGCCCCGTCTCCCACACCGCCTTGACGAGTTCCGGAACTTCGCTCTCCTCCTCCGGCCAGCCGACGCAGAGCCAGGCGATCAGCTTCCATTCCGGCGGCGCGCCCAGCGCCTCGCGCACGGCTTCCGGCTCCAGGATGGAAACCCAGCCGACGCCGACGCCCGCGACCCTTGCCGCCAGCCAGAACTGCGTGATCGCCGCCACGACGGAATAGTCCAGCATCTCCGGCATGGTTCGCCGCCCGAGCCCGTGGCCCTGCGCCGTGCCATGGTCGCAGAACACGGCGATCTGCTCGGGCGCGTCGCGCAGGCCCTCGAGCTTGAGCGAGGCGTAGAGCCGCGCCCGCTCGCCCTCGTAATCCGAAAGCGCTGCGGCGTTGCAGCGCGCGAAGCTCGCGCGCACCGCCTCGCGCTGCGCCTCGTCGCGCACGCGCTCCCAGCGCCAGGGCTGCGAATGCCCGACCGAGGGCGCGAGCCCGGCCTGCGCCAGCAGCCGCTCGACCAGACCGTCCGGCGGCGGCTCGCGGCGAAAGCGCCGAACGTCGCGCCGCCAGGCCAGCAGTTGCTCGAACCGCGCCGCGAAGGCGTCGTCGAAGGCCGGCGGCGCAGTCATTGCGCCACCGCGATGGCGTGGAAGAACGAGCCGGTGACGTTGCCTCGCCGGCTACCGGCGGGCGCGGCTTGCGAGCCATGCGGATCGCTCACCATCGCGAAGGGCGGATCGTCGCCCTGCGCCACGATCGTGGCGTAGTGGAACTCGTGCCCGGTCAGCGCCTGCCCGGCAGGGCCGAGCGGGCAGTCGGTCTGCAGAACCGCGCGGCGATAGCCGAGGTTCATCCTGCGCTTCGCAAACGAGGTCTCGACGCCGAGCAGCCCCGCCATGAAGTGCGCCACGCCATCCGCGTCGATGAGGCTCTTGCCCAGAACCATGTAGCCGCCGCACTCGCCATGAACGGGGCGGGTTTCCGCGAAGATTCGAAGGCCGGAGAGGAATCGCGCCGCATTTGCGAGCTTGGCCGCATGCAGTTCCGGGTAGCCGCCCGGCAGCCAGCAGCAGTCGCAGCCCTCCGGCGGCGGCTCGTCGGCGAGCGGTGAGAACGCGACGAGCTCGGCCCCGGCCGCGCGCCAGCCTGCCTCGACATGCGGATAGACGAAGCTGAAGGCGGCGTCGCGCGCAATCGCGATGCGCCGGCCCGGCGGGGGCAGGGCGGGTCCGGCGGCTGCCGCCGCCGCCAGGCGCGTCGGCCCGGCCGCCGCGACCAGCGCATCGAGATCGACCGCCGCCGAGACCACGTCCGCCAGCGCCTCCAGCCGCGCATGCAGGTCTGCGGTCTCACCCGCCTGCACCAGTCCCAGATGCCGCTCGGGCAGGATGAGGCTCGCCTCGCGCGGC
>JAKFWE010000052.1 GCA_021732895.1 Allobosea sp.
CGATTGCGTAGGGGCCGCTGGCGCACCGCCTGACGACGAAGGCCGACGCGAAGGACTATGTCGGGCGCTGGCTCACGACGGTCGGGCTCGATCCGGCCTTCGCGGCGCGCTATCCGCACCAGTTCTCCGGCGGCCAGCGCCAGCGCATCGCGATCGCACGCGCCTTGGCGATGCAGCCCGACATGCTGGTCTGCGACGAGCCGGTCGCCTCGCTCGACGTCTCGATCCAGGCCCAGATCATCAACCTGTTCCTGAAGCTCAGGCGCGAGCTCGGGCTGACCATGCTGTTCATCAGCCATGATCTCGGCGTGGTCCGCCATCTCTGCGACCGGGTCGCGATCATGTATCTCGGCCGCATCGTCGAGCTCGGCGCGACGGACGCCGTCTACGCCGCCCCGCAGCACCCTTATACGCAGGCGCTGCTCGACAGCGTGCCCCGGCTGGTGCTGGCCGACGACGTCACGACGGTGTTCAGGCCGATCGCCGGCGAATTGCCCTCGCCGCTCTCGCCGCCGCCCGGCTGCCATTTCCACCTGCGCTGCCCGCTGGCGTTCGCGCGCTGCCGCGAGGAGCGGCCGGCCCTGCGCGAGATCGGCGTGGGCCGCCTTTCAGCCTGCCACCTCGCGCCGTTCCCCGCGGCCTGATCGCCGTCCTCAGAGCGCGGCGCGCGGATCGCGACGCGCCAGCCGCGCCAGCAAATAATCGACCTCCGCCTTCGCCGTCGCGCCCAGCGCCGCACCTGGCTTGCGCTGCGCCTCGTGGCCGAGAATGCCGCGCCGCATCATCGTGTATTTGCGCACGGCGAGTCCGACGCCGGGCTGCTGCTCGTAGCGCAGCAGCGGCAGGTGCGCATCGAACAGGTCATGGGCCTCGTCGCGCTTGCCCGCCTTCTGAAGTCTGACCACGTCGATCAGCATCTCCGGAAAGGCGTAGCCCGTCATCGCCCCGTCGGCGCCGCGCTCCATCTCGAAGTCGAGGAAGAGACCGCCATTGCCGGTGAGGATCGAGATCGGCCGCATCGAGCCGTCCGCCTGGAACTTGCGCAGCGCCGAAATCTTCTCGAGCCCCGGCCAGTCCTCGTGCTTCAGCATCACGCAGGAGGGGCTCGCCATGACGATGCGCGCGATCACGGCCGGCGTCATCACGACCGACAGCGTCAGCGGGTAATCCTGGATGACGAACGGAATGTCGTCGCCGATCGCCTCGACGGCCTGCGCGTAATAGCCGGTGATCTGGTCGTCGGTGCGCAGCGATGGCTGCGGCGCGATCATCACCGCGGCCGCGCCGAGCTCGATCGACTGGCGCGCGAGCGAGCGCATGGCGGCGAAGCCCGGCGCCGAGACGCCGACGATCACCGGCTTGCCCGGCATGTTCCTCACCGCGCTCCTGACGATGGCGAGCGATTCCTCCGGCTCCAGCTTGGGCGCCTCGCCCATGATGCCGAGCACCGTCGTCCCGTCCGCGCCGATGCCGTCGTAGAAGGCGAAGAGCCGGTCGGTCGAGGCCTGGTCGACGGTCCCGTCCGGATTGAACGGCGTCGGCGCGATCGGGAACACGCCGGCGGCGTCGGGGGTCAGGCGCATGGTCATGGTCCTTGCTGCTGGCGCGGTCAGACGATCCGGGTCCGCACCGTGCCGATGCCGGCGACGGAGCCTTCCAGCACGTCGCCGCGCACCACGGCCGCGACGCCCTCGGGCGTGCCGGTGAAGATCAGGTCGCCGGCCGCCAGCGCGACGAGGCCGGACAGATAGGCGATGGTCTCGGGGACGCTCCAGATCAGCTTCGACAGGTCCGAGCTCTGGCGCGGCTTGCCGTTGACGGTGAGCTCGATCACGCCTGCGCTCGGGTGGCCGCTTTGCGTCGCGGGTGCGATCTCGCCGATCGGGGCCGAGAAGTCGAAGCCCTTGCCCATGTCCCACGGCCGCCCGGCCTTCTTGGCTTCGCCCTGCAGGTCGCGCCGCGTCATGTCGAGCCCGGCCGCGTAGCCCCAGATGTGCCGCTCCGCCTCGGCCTCGGGAATATCGACGCCGCCCGAACCCAGCGCGACGACCAGCTCCATCTCGTGATGGAGGTCGCTGGTCCTTGTCGGATAGGGCATGTCGGCCCCGTTGATGACCAGCGCATCGGCCGGCTTCATGAAGAAGAACGGCTCCTCGCGGTCGGGGTCGTGTCCCATCTCGCGGGCATGGGCGGCGTAGTTGCGCCCGACGCAGAAGACGCGGCGCACCGGGAACATGCCGCCGCCGGCGACGGGCACGGCGACGACGGCCGGCGGTTCGATCACGTAATTGGTCATGACGGCTCCCTGTGATGCGCTGGCGCCGTTCATGCGCGACCGGCGCGGCTTGGGCAAGGGCCGGCAGGGGCGGGTCCGGCTTGCAAGGGCGGCATCGCTCGGCCGCTCAGAGCTTCGGCAGGTCGGGCACGCGATAGGCCGTCGTCGACTTGATCCGCTCCATGGCGAAGCGCGAGGTGACGTTCTTGAGCGGGATCGTCTCGATCAGCTTCTTGTAGAAGGCGTCATAGGCCGCCATGTCGGCGACGACGACGCGCAGCATGTAGTCGACGTCGCCGGCCATCCGGTAGAACTCCATCACCTCGGGCATGGCCGAGACCATGTGCGCGAACTTTTCCAGCCACGGGCCGGAATGGTCGGCGGTCTCGATCTGCACGAAGACGGCGAGGCCCAGCCCGATCTTCTCGGGTGCGACCAGCGCGACGCGCTTCAGGATGACGCCGCTCTGCTCGAGCTTCTGGATGCGCTTCCAGCACGGCGTCTGCGACAGCCCGACCTTGTCGGCCAGTTCCGCGATCGAGATGTTGGCGTCGCCCTGCAGCACGGTCAGGATTTTCCGGTCGATCTGATCCATGCTGCCCAGCCCTCCGTCTGGAGATGATCGATGTTTGAAAATCGACGTCTGTAGAAATAATTCCCGATCGAACCCGATCGGGTGCGCTCAGATAGAAAATTCCTCCATTATGGTCAAGATAGTCGGCAAGCGGTCGAGCCTCGCGCGGATGCGAGGGCGCGCGTTGGCGTCACATCCGCCCGAGACGCGTTCCGCTCGCCGGATCGAAGACATGGACGCGGTCGGGATCGACCGTGATCCAGACCCGGCCGGCCTGCGCCGCCACCGTGTCCGTCGCCGCCTGCATGATGAAGGGCAGGCCGGACAACTGGCCGTGGAAGAGCTGGGTCGCGCCCAGTTCCTCGATGAACTCGACATCGAAGGGCAGCGAGCCGGCTGCGCCCTCCGAGGCGATCTCGACATCCTCCGGCCTCAAGCCCACCTCGACCGCCATGCCGGCCGGCAGGTTCTCGCTCAGATCGCGCGCCTCGATGATGGCGTCCCCCAGCGCGACGATGCCGGGCCCGTCGATCGCGCCGGTCAGGATGTTCATCGGCGGCGAGCCGATGAAGGTCGCGACGAACCGGCTCGCCGGCTTCTTGTAGACGTCGGCCGGCACGCCGATCTGCTCGACCTGGCCTGCGTTCATCACCACGAGCTTGTCCGACAGCGTCATCGCCTCGACCTGGTCGTGGGTGACATAGATCGAGGTGACGCCGAGCGCGCGCTGCAGCTTCTTGATCTCGACCCGCATCTGCACCCTGAGCTTGGCGTCGAGATTGGAGAGCGGCTCGTCGAAGAGGAAAACCTGCGGCTTGCGCACGATGGCGCGGCCCATGGCGACGCGCTGGCGCTGGCCGCCCGAAAGCTGCTTGGGGCGGCGTTCCAGCAGCGGCTCGATGGCGAGGATGCGCGCGGCCTCCTTGACGCGCCGGTCGATCTCGTCCTTCGGCGTGCCGAGATTGCGCAGGCCGTAGGCCATGTTGTCGTAGACGCTGAAATGCGGATAGAGCGCGTAATTCTGGAAGACCATGGCGATGTCGCGGTCGGCCGGCTCGACCTGGTTGACGACGCGGCTTCCTATCGAGACCTCGCCCGACGAGATCGTCTCCAGCCCCGCGACCATGCGCAACAGCGTGGACTTGCCGCAGCCCGACGGGCCGACGAGCACGCAGAAGCCGCCATCGGGGATGTCGAAGGAGACGCCCTTCACGGCCTCGACGCCGCCGGGATAGATTTTCTTGACGTTGGTGAGGGTGACCTGGGCCATGGGATTCCTGGGCGAATGGCTTAAGACTGGCGAATGGCGAGTGGCGAGTGGCGAGCAGAAGTGCTCGACTCGCCATTCGCTACCCGCCCCTTATTTCTCCGTCTCCACGAGCCCCTTCACGAAGAGCCGCTGCATCAGCACGACGACGAGGACGGGCGGCAGCATCGCCAGCATCGCGGTGGCCATGGCGAGCTGCCATTCGGTGAGGGCGTCGGAGGTGACGATCATCTTCCTGATGCCGATGACGATGGTCTGCATCGAATCCCTGGTCGTCACCAGCAGCGGCCAGAGATACTGGTTCCAGCCATAGATGAACTGGATCACGAACAGCGCCGCGATCGTGGTCAGCGAGAGCGGGACGACCGTGTCCTTGAAGAACCTGAACGGGCCGGCGCCGTCGATCTTCGAGGCTTCCAGCAATTCGTCGGGGATCGTCATGAAGAACTGGCGGAACAGCAGCGTGCCCGTGGCGGAAGCGATCAGCGGCACGGCCAGGCCCTGATAGGTGTCGAGCATGGAAAGGTCGGAGACGACCTTGAAGGTCGGGAAGATGCGGACCTCGACGGGCAGCATCAGGGTGACGAAGATGATCCAGAACGCCGCCATCCGGAAGGGAAAGCGGTAATAGACGATCGCATAGGCCGAGAGCACCGAGATGACGATTTTCCCCAGCGCGATCGCCATCGCCATGACGAAGGAGTTCAGCATCATGCTGGCGACAGGCTCGCGGGTCGAACTCGACGCCCCGACGAACAGGATACGGTAGTAGTTTTCGAATAGATGCGGGCCGGGCCAGAGCGGCAACTGGCCGTTGATGATGGTGGCGTTGTCCCAGGTCGAGGCGACGAAGGTCAGCCAGACCGGGAAGGCGACGATCAGCACCCCGATCGAGAGGATGACATAGGCGATGGCGTCGCCCAGGCGGCGGTCCTCGACCATCAGCGGGCTCCGTCCGGCGAATGGCGAATGGCGAGTGGCGAGTGGAAAGACCAGACGCCGGCTATCACCAATTCGCCACTCGCCATTCGCCATTCGCCCCAAAGGTGGCCCATCAGTAGTTCACCTTGCGCTCGATGAAGCGGAACTGCACTGCCGTCATCGCAATGACCATGACCAGCAGCACGACCGACTGCGCCGCCGAGCCGCCGAGATTCGAGCCGCCCTTGCCGTCGGAATAGACCTTGTAGACAAGCGTCTCGGTCTGGCCCGAGGGGCCGCCGCCGGTGACCGTGTCGATGATGCCGAAGGTATCGAAGAAGACGTAGACGATGTTGACGACCAGCAGGAAAAAGGTCGTCGGCGAGAGCAGCGGGAAGACGATCGTCCAGAAACGCCGCCAGGGCCGCGCGCCGTCGATCACTGCGGCCTCGATCACGCTTTTCGGAATCGACTGGAGGCCGGCGAGGAAGAACAGGAAATTGTAGCTGATCTGCTTCCAGGTCGCCGCCAGGACGACCAGCGTCATGGCGTCGTTGCCGTTGAGCCGCGGATTCCAGGCGACGCCGGCGCTCTGGAGCGCGCGCGCCAGCATGCCGAGCGAGGGGTCGAACATGAAGATCCAGAGCACGCCGGCGATCGCGGGCGCGACCGCATAGGGCCAGATCAGCAGCGTCTTGTAGACCTCCGCGCCCCTGATCTGCCGGTCGGCCATGACGGCGAAGAGCAGCGCGATCGAGAGCGACAGCACGCAGACGAAGGTGGAGAAGATCGCCGTGTTGACGAAAGCCTTGTAGTAGCCCGGATCGGCGAAGAGGCGCTGATAGTTTTCGAACCAGACGAAATCGGTCGATATGCCGAAAGCGTCCTGGAGCAGAAAGCTCTGCCAGACGGCCTGGCTCGCCGGCCAGTAGAAGAACACGACGGTGATCGCCAACTGCGGCGCGAGCAGCAGGAACGGGATCGTCAGTCCTCTGAAATAGGCGTTCTTCTGCATCGTCTATCCGAGAAGCGGTCGTCCCGGGCGACCAAAGGGAGACCCGGGACCCATTCCTGAACTGTTCCGGATGGGTCCCGGGTCTTCGCTCCGCTCCGCCCGGGACGACCTGGGTATGGCAGGAAACTGCTTCAGCGCGCCGCCGTGCGCTCGAACTGGCGCAGCATCGCGTTGCCGCGCTCGGTCGCCGCGTCCAGCGCCGCCTTCGGCGTCTTCTGGCCGTTCAGCGCCGCCTCGATCTCCTCGGCCCAGATGTCGCGGATCTGGACCAGGCTGCCGAAACGCACCCCGCGGGAGTTCGCCGTCGGCTCCTTGTTGTTGAGTTCGAGCAGCGGGGTCTCGAGGAAGGGCTTGTCCTTGTAGAAGCCCGACGCCTTGACCTTCTCATAGGCGGCCTTGGTGATCGGCAGATAACCCGACTCGGTGTGCAGCTTCACCTGGCGATCGACGTCGGAGAGGAAGGAGAAGAACTTCGCGACGCCCTTGTATTCGTCGGCCTTCTTGCCGCCCATCACCCAGAGCGAGGCGCCGCCGATGATCGAATTCTGCGGCGCGCCCTGCACGTCGGGATAATACGGCATCGGCGCGTTCGCCCACTCGAACTTGGCGTTGGCGCGGACATTGCCGAAGAAGGCCGAGGAGGTCAGGAAGATCGGGCATTCGCCGGAGGTGAAGCGGCCCTCGCCGGTGTTGGTGCGCCCGGAGTAATCATAGGTCTTGTCCTTCTGCGCCTCGACCAGGTTGGTCAGGTGCTTGAGGAAGACGCCCTTGTTGAAGACGAACTCGGTGTCGAACCCCTCGAAACCGTTGGACTTCGTGCCGACGGGCTCGTTGTGCCAGGCGCCGAGCTGCTCGATGTTGACCCAGGTCACCCAGCCATTCGAGAACCCGCACTTGTCGTAGCCGGCGCTTTTAAGCTTCTTGGCGGCGTCGAACACCTCCGGCCAGGTCTTGGGGGCCGCGTCGGCGTTGAGGCCGGCCTTCTTGAACGCGTCCTTGTTGTACCACATCACGGTGGAGGACGAGTTGAAGGGGAAGGACAGCATCTCGCCCTTGGTGGTCGAGTAGTAGCCGGTGATCGCCGGCAGATAGCTCTTGGGATCGAATGTTTCGCCGGCTTCCTTCATCAGGTCCTGCACCGGCTTGATGGCGCCCTTGGCGGACATCATCGTGGCCGTGCCGACCTCGAAGACCTGCATGATGTGGGGCGCGTTGCCGGCGCGGAAGGCCGCGATGCCGGCGTTCAGCGTGTCGGCATAGGAGCCCTTATAGGCCGGGACGACCTTGAAGTCCTTCTGGGAGGCGTTGAATTCCTCGGCGAGCTTGACGACGACGTCATTGTTGGCGCCGGTCATGGCATGCCACCATTGCAGCTCGGTCTGCGCCATGGCGGGCGCTGCCCCGGCCAGCGTGAAGGCGGCGACGGACATCAGTATGCGAGATTTCACGGTCATCATTCTCTCCCTTTTCGCCCGGACGAGAGGCCCCGGCGCGTCGTGTTCTTGGTGCGCAAGCTAGCATGAAGGGGCGGCGACATTTCAATGACAATTCGATGACGCCCTCGGGTGCCCCATCCGCGCCATGCGGCGCTTGCGCATTCGTGCGGAAGCGGCTGTTCTCGCCGCCCTCGCCCTTGCCAACGGATCATGCCGATGACGCCGCTTTCGCTGACGCCGCAGACGACCTTGCCCGATGACGCCGAACGCGCCGCGCTGCTCGGCCGCGTCTGGCGTCCCGATGTCGCAGGCCCCGCCGTGGTGACGCTGCGCGACGGAAACGTGATCGACATCAGCGCGGCCTTCGCGACATCGCGCGACCTCTGCGAGAGCGCCGATCCGGCCGCTGCGCTGCGCTCGGCCAGCGGCGAAACCATCGGCGCGCTGGCCGAGATCCTCGCCAACACGCCCGTGGACGGGCGCGACGCCGGCAAAGCATGGCTGCTCTCGCCGCTCGACCTGCAGGCGGTCAAGGCCGCCGGCGTCACCTTCGCGGTCTCGATGCTGGAGCGCGTCATCGAGGAGAAGGCGCGCGGCAACCCGGCCGCGGCCGCCGCGATCCGAAGCGAAATCGGCAAACTCATCGGCGACGATCTGTCGAGGCTGAAGCCCGGTTCGCCCGAGGCGATGCGACTCAAGGAGGTGCTCATCGCGCAGGGCGCGTGGAGCCAGTATCTCGAGGTCGGCATCGGTCCTGACGCGGAGATCTTCACCAAGGCGCAGCCGATGTCCTGCGTCGGCACGGGTTTCGACGCCGGCCTGCATCCGGCCTCGACCTGGAACAATCCCGAGCCCGAGATCGTGCTGATCGTCGCGTCGGACGGGCGCATCGTCGGGGCGACGCTGGGGAACGACGTCAATCTGCGCGACGTCGAGGGTCGCTCGGCGCTGCTGCTCGGCAAGGCGAAGGACAACAACGCCTCGGCCGCCGTCGGTCCGTTCATCCGCTTCTTCGATTCAGGCTTCACGCTCGACCATGTCCGCAACACCACGGTCACGCTCACGGTGGCGGGCGAGGACGGCTTCAGCCTGGAAGGCTCCTCGCCGATCGCCAGGATCAGCCGCGATCCGGCCGATCTCGCCGCCCAGATGCTCGGCCCCAACCACCAGTATCCGGATGGCGCGGCGCTGTATCTCGGCACCATGTATGCGCCGATCCAGGACCGCGACGCGCCGGGCGGCGGCTTCACCCACAAATACGGCGACATCGTCACGGTCGCCGCGCCCGAACTCGGCGCGCTGGTCAACCGGATGCGGCCGAGCGACGTCTGCGAACCCTGGTGTTTCGGGACAGCGGAGCTGATGCGCAACCTGGCGAGGCGCGGCCTGCTGTGAGCCGCCAGGGCGTTCTCGTCGTCGGCGAGGCGCTGTGCGACCTCGTTCCGGAGAATGCGGACGCGACCGGCTACGCCGCGATGCTCGGCGGCTCGGGCTTCAACACCGCGCTGGCGCTCGCCCGCTGCGGGACGCGCGTGAGCTACTGCGCGATGCTTTCGACGGACGCCATCGGCCGGCGCTTCCGGGCGCGTCTGGAAAAGGAGGGCGTCGAACTGCGCTTCGCCGGGGACAGCGCGGCGCCCTCGGGGCTGGCGATCATCGCCCCGCTCCGTCCCGACGGCGTCGCGCGGTATCATTTCCATCTGGCCGGGACGGCGCTCGCCGAGGCCCCGCCCCCGCCGGACGGGTTCGACGGTCTCGCTCACCTGCACGTCACCTCCTTCGGCGCGACGACGGGCGCGTCCGGCGCGGCCGCGCTGGCGCTGATGCGCCGGGCCGGCGCCGCCGGGCTGAGCCTGAGCTACGATCTGAACGTCAGGCCGCTGGCGCTGCCGCCGCTGGATCAGGCCCGCGCCGCGATCGAGGAGCGCGTGGCTCTCTGCGATCTGGTCAAGGCGAGCGTCGAGGACGCGGGCTGGCTCTACGAGGGCGATTGCGACGCGGCGCTCGAGCGCTGGCGCGATCTCGGCGCGCCGCTTCGGCTGCTGACGAATGGTGAGCATGGCGCGCGGCTCGAATGGGCGACCGGCGCTGCGATGGTGGGATTGGGGCGCCCCGCCGAGGTCGTGGACACGATCGGCGCGGGCGACGCCTTCATGGCGGCATTCCTCGGTCGCTGCGCCTTCGCGGGCGCGCTCGGCTCCAGCCGACTTCGCGACATCGACCACGAACTCGGCGAGGACGCACTCGACGACGCCAATGCATTCGCTGCCGAAACCTGCGCCGTGCGCGGCTGCGACCCACCGCGCCTGCGCCCGCCGCCACACGATGAGTGACCCGATGCGCCTCAGCTATCTCGACTACCACACCTGCGGCGAGCCGGTCCGCATCGTCACCGCCGGCTACCCCGAACTCACCGGCGCCACCATTCTGGAGAAGCGCCGCGACGCCCGCGTGCGCCATGACCACCTGCGCCGGGCGATGATGCTGGAGCCGCGCGGCCATGCCGGCATGTATGGCGTCATCCCGGTCGCGGCCGCGCATCCAGACGCGGCTTTCGGTGTCCTCTTCATGCACAATGAGGGCTATTCGACGATGTGCGGCCACGCCACCATCGCGCTCGGCCGCTACGCCATCGAGCACGGCCTCGTCGCCGCCGCGGAACCGGTGACCCGCTTCGCGATCGAGGCGCCGTGCGGGCTGGTGCGCCTCGCCTGCGAAGTCGCGGACGGCAGGGTCGGGCTCGTGACCTTCGAGAGCGTGCCGGCCTTCGTGCTGGCGCGTGACCGGGTGGTCGCCGTGCCGGGTTTCGGCCAGGTGATGACCGACATCGCCTATGGCGGCGCGTTCTACTGCATCCTGCCGGCGTCGCGCTTCGGGCTCGATCTGTTCGCGACGCCGGTCCCGGCGCTGGTCGAGGCCGCCGCCGCGCTGACCGACGCTGTGCGCGCCGGGCCGCCCATCGTCCATCCCGGCGAGCCCGATCTCGGCTTTCTCTACGGAACCATCGTCACCGACGAGGCCGGCCCCGGCGAGCAGAGCGCCAATCTCTGCATCTTCGCCGAACGCCAGATCGACCGCTCGCCCACCGGTTCGGGCGTCACCGCGCGGATGGCGCTGGATCACGCCAAGGGGCTGATCGCGCCCGGCGCGACGCGGCGCTTCTCGAGCATCACCGGCGGCGTGTTCACCGGCCGCGTGACCGCGCCGGCGGCGCATCCGGCCGGCCCGGTCACGGTCGAGGTCGGCGGCGTCAGCCATTTCGCCGGCGAGGGCGCCTTCACGATCGAGCCCGGCGATCCGCTCGGACATGGATTCGCCCTGCCGGAACGCTTCGCGCCGAACCCGCCGGTGTGACCGGGTTCGGAAACCCTAACCGGCGATGGCGCCGGACCGGCGTCGCGTCCGGGGCGTTCCAGAGCATCGCGGAAGGCTTCGGGTAAGCATTCTGCGGCAAGCTTCGCGCGAATGCAGCGGAGGCGCGCGATGTCCGTCGGAAACTGGGAGACGGCGGTCGATCGGCCGCAGGGCGCCGGATCGACGCTTCGTCGCGTCGCGGCGTCGCCGCTGGTCTGGCTCATCGCCTTCGCCCTGTGCGTCCTGCTGGGCCTCGCCTTGCCGTTGCGCCTGCCGCTCGGCCCCAACTACTGGGACACGGCGGTCTATCTCGACGCCGTCCAGCGCATCCGTTCCGGGCAGGCCCCGGGGCTGGATTTCTTCGCGCCGGTCGGGCCGCTGGGCTATTACCTCGCCGCCGCGCTCGACGCGCTGTTTTCCCGCGCCCACCCGATGCTGCTGGCCAACTGGGCGATCCTGCCCGTCGCCTTGCCGCTGGCGGGTGTGCTGGCGGCGGATGTCGACCGTCGCTCGCGCTCGACCGCGCTGGCGTTGCTCGCGCCGTTCCTGCTCTTCGCCTCGCTGCCGGTCAATCTGCACGGGCTCTACCCGATGCCGGGCTTCGACGGTTACGGCCACTACAACCGCCATGTCTGCCTGCTGCTCTATTTGCTGGTCGCCAGCCTGCTCTTCGTCGAGAACCGTCGCAGGCTGACGGCGCTCGTCGGCGTGTCGATGCTCGCCCTGTTCCTGGTCAAGGTCACCGGCGCGGTCGCCGGCGCGATGCTGGTCGCCTATGCGGTCCTGGCCGGGCGGCTCCGGCTGCGCGAGGCGCTGGCGGCTGCGGCTTGCGTGCTCGCGGCGCTGGCGGCGCTCGATCTCGCGACCGGCATCGTGCGGGCCTATGTCGCCGACATCCTGACGCTGCTCTCGCTCAACGCCGGAGCGCTCGCGCCGCGTTTCCTCACCGTCGCATCGGTGAAGTTCAACGTCATCGGCCCGTCCCTCCTCTTGCTCGGCGCGCTGGCGCTGGCGATGCTGCGCGAGGGCGTGCCGCTGTCCCTGGCCGGTCTGCGCGGCGTCGTCGCTTCGCCCTTCGGCTGGTTCGCCGCCGCGCTTCTGGCGCTGACCTTCTTCGAGACGCAGAACACCGGCTCGCTGGAATTCGTCGCGCTGTGGCCGGTCATCCTCGTCATCCTGCTCGGCTGGCGCGCGAGGCGGCGTTCGCTCGGTCCCGTCGTGCTGGTGCTCGCCATCGCCGCCTCGCTGCCGAGCGCGCTGATCTATGTCGAGCGCAGCGCCCGCGCCCTGCTCGGCGCGCCCGGCCATGTCGGCGTCGATGCGCCTGACGTCGGGCCGCTGGGGCGCGTCAGCGTCAAGCGCGACATCGCCGAGCGCGCCTCGGGGATGCTGGCGCATTACGCGACCCAGCAGGCGAGCTACCGCGACCTCGTCGCGCGCGGGCTGCCGCCCTCCTATATCCTTTACTCCGAGATCGACTACCAGGCGACGTGGCTGCTCGAGGTGCAGCAGGGCGTCGCGGCGATTCGCGCCTGGGAGGCCGCCGGCGGCCGCCGCCTGAACGGTTTCTTCGCGCTCGATTTCGTCGACCCGTTCAACCGGCTGCTCGATCGGACGCCGCCGCGCCTCGTGCCGATCGGCATCGATCCGGGCCGCAGCAACCCGGCGCTCGGGCCAGATACCCTGGCCGAACTCGCCCGAACCGACGCCATCCTGGCGCCGCGCTGCCCACCGACGGCGGCGCGCGCCGCGATCGCGGGCCATTTCGCCGCCGCCCTCGCGGGACGCCGGCTCGTGGCGCTGTCGCCTTGCTGGGAGATGTGGCTGAAGCCCTGAGAGGGCCGTCAGGCCGCCGCTCCCGCGACCTGGCCCGCCTCCCAGCCGAGAATCGCGCGCTTGCGCGTCAGGCCCCAGTGATAGCCGGTCAGCGCGCCGGATTTGCCGATGACGCGGTGGCACGGCACCACGAAGGAGATCGGGTTCTTGCCCACCGCCGCGCCGACCGCGCGCGCCGCGCCCGGCTTGCCGATACGGCTGGCGACGTCGCCATAGCTCGTCGCGCCGCCGACCGGGATCCTGAGCAGCGTCTCCCAGACCCGGACCTCGAAATCGGTGCCGATCAGCACGACCCGAAGCGGCGTCTCGGCGCTCCACGCCCGCGGGTCGAAAATGCGGGCCGCGTAAGGCGCGGTCGATTGCGGGTCGAAGCGGTAATCGGCATGGGGCCAGCGCCGCATCATGTCGGCCAGCGCTTCCGCCCGGCCGCCGACGACCTTGCCGCCATCGACGCTGGTCGAGACCCAGCCGAGGCCGGCGAGTCCGCGCGGCGTCGCCACGATCAGCGCCTCGCCGAAGGGCGAGGCGTGGAAGCCGTAGGAAAGCCTCAGGCCCTCGCCGCCGGCTTTCCATTCGCCGGGCGACATCGCCTCATGGGTGACGAAGAGATCGTGCAGGCGGCCCGGCCCCGAAAGCCCGACCTCCAGGCTGGTATCGAGAATGCTGGCGGACGCGCCGAGCAGGCCCTTGGCATGGTCGAGCGTGATCGCCTGCAGGAAGGCCTTGGGAGTCAGCCCGCACCAGCGCCGGAAGAGGTGATGCACGTCGCTCGGGGTCGCGCCGGCGGCCTCCGAGATCGCCTCGATCGAAGGTTGCCCGCGCCAGTTCTCGGTAATGAAAGCGAGCACGCGCCTCACGGTGTCGTAGTCCGAGCCCGGAGCGGTCGAGGGAAAATCGGCCTCTTTCGGCATCGCCTCCACGGCGCGCGCCAGCACGGCGTTCGAGAAGCGGGTCGGCGTCATCGCCGCGATTTTCTGGATGGCAGCGGTCATCGGGCTATCGCACCTCGGTTGGCATTCGATGATCGGAAACTATGCGTGGCCGCAAACCGTCTCCACCCGAAAGCTGGGAGGTGGCGCGGATCGAACCTTCCCGGTTCGCTGTCTCAGCTCGCCGGCGTCCTGTCAGCAAAGGCCAGCAGCTTCTCCCTGGTTAGTCGCTGATTGTTGCGATACCACTCGTCGGCGGTGGCGAAGACGGGCTCGCTCGCGTCCCAGCCGTTGCAACTGAAGTCCGACTGCGCGGCGAAGAACGCGACGAAAATCGCCTCCGAATCCCAGTTCGCGATGGCCTCGCCCGTCCCGCAGCCGCCGTCGTGAATGTCGCAGAGCTTGACGCCGTCGGGCGTGCGGATCAGCCCGTGCCCGCAGAAATCGCGATGGAACTCGCCGACCAGCCCCTCGCCGACGGGGCAGGCCATCAACCTGCGCCAGACCGCCTGCGAAAGCGCCGGCCCGAACAGCGTCCTGCTCAGCCTGTCGCGCAGCGCCAGCCCATGGGCGCGCACGCGTTCATCGCCGCTCGCGCCGTCCTCACCGGCGACGGCGGACCGCGAGCGCTTCGCGGCCCTGATCAAGGCGACGATCAGGCCGAGCAGCAGCGCGGCGGCGATCAGCGGGACGGAAATGGCCGCCACGTCAGGCCGCCCCGCGATCGCCGCCGCGCCTCGCGCTCGCCAGTGCCGCTCCCAGCGCATTGGCGAAACCCTCGCGCTCGCCGGGCGACAGCGCCGCCGCCACGGCGACGCTCTGCCCGCGCGAGACCAGCGAGAGGTGCAGAAGTCCGTAATCCTCGTCGGTCTTTCGCTCCAGCTTCGTCCAGGCCGGATTGGAGCGCCAGACCGCTTCCCGGCCATGATGCGAAACCTTGCGCAGCACCACCTCCAGCGGCGTCACGACGATGCGCTCGAAGGCGCGCGCGGCGCTGAAATTGACCCGGAAGGCGATGAACAGGGCGAGCGCGTCGAGCCCGAAGAACCCTGCCACCGGCCAGGCGCCGAGCACGATGAACGGGATCGACGCCGCCACGCTGGCGAGGCAGACCAGCGTCATCACGAGGCGAAACCCGTCCTGCCCGAGCGAGCGATGCGGCGTGATCGTCGCGTCGAAGACGGGCGGGGGAGCGGTCTCGTCGCCGGCCGGATGGCGCTCGCCGGAATCGGGTTTGCCGAAGCTCATGGCCTGACTATAACGCGGCGATGACCCAGCAGAACAGGCCCCGACGCCGCGCCCCCGCCACGCGGGCGGTCACGATGCCGCAGGCGCGCGACGCGGCCGGGATCCGCGAGATCTTCACGCGCTTCCAGGCGGCCGTGCCCGAGCCGAAGGGCGAGCTGGAGCATGTCAACCCCTTCACCCTGCTGGTCGCCGTCGTGCTCTCGGCGCAGGCCACCGACGCCGGCGTCAACAGGGCCACGCGGGGCCTGTTCGCGCTCGCCGACACGCCGGAAAAGATGCTGGCGCTGGGCGAGGACCGCGTCCGCGACCTGATCAGGACGATCGGGCTGTTCCGGACCAAGGCCAGGAACGTGATCGCGCTCAGCGAGAGACTGATCGCCGAGCACGGCGGACAGGTTCCGGCCTCCCGCGAGGCCCTGGAGACCTTGCCGGGCGTCGGCCGCAAGACCGCCAACGTCGTGCTCAACATGGCCTTCGGGGCGATCACCCACGCGGTCGACACCCATGTCTTCCGCATCGCCAACCGGTTGCGGATCGCGCCCGGCAAGACGGTGCTCGCGGTCGAGCTCGGGTTGGAGAAGGCGATTCCCGAGGCGTTCGGCCGTCATGCGCATCACTGGCTGATCCTGCATGGGCGCTACACCTGCAAGGCGCTCAGGCCGGAATGCGGGCGCTGCCTGCTCGCCGATCTCTGCGATTCCCCCGACAAGCGTGCGGCCTGAGCGGCGCGCCGTCAGGCGGGAGGCGCCTCGCTGCGCCGGGCGGCCTCGTCGGCGGCGCGCTTCGCCTTGATCCGCCGCAGGTCCCAGAGCTGATAGAAGCCGAAGCCGAGGCAGACGCCGAGGGTGATCAGCATCTCGGCGATGATCATGGCGCTTGACGACATCGACGCCTCCCATCCTGTCCGGCCGGCGGGTCAGGGGCCGCGCGTCACGGCCCGCTCGACACGGCCGAGCCGCTCGAACATCGCGATCACCGCTGTCGCGCGGCCGGCGAGATCCCACCACGCGGCTTTCTGAATACGCTCCGCGCGGCGCGGCGGATGCGAAGTCGCCAGCGCCTCCACCAGCCAAGCCGTGGCGGGCAGGGGCGGCGGCGCGAGCAGCCCGGCGCCGGGCGCGCCGGCGACCAGCGCACGCGCCAGCAGCGCGAGTTTGCGGCGCTTTCCGACGACGGCCCGGCGCGAGACCGAATCATGTCCGGCGCGCCCGACCTCGCGCCCGATCTCTGCATAGATCAGTCGCGCGGCGCGGATGCCGGCCCGGCAGCCGACCGGCAACCCCGCGATGCCGGCGTCGGCGCTAGCGTAAAGCCTTTCGGCCTCGGCGAGAAGCCGCGCCACGACGCCGCCGAGCGCCGCCGAGAAGACGGGGCGCCGCATGAACTCGTCCGGGTCGATCCCGGCCTCGCGCAGCCAGGCCAGCGGCAGATAGAGCCTGCCCTTGCGCGCATCCTCGCCGACGTCGCGGGCGATGTTGGTCAGTTGCATCGCGACGCCGAGATCGGCGGCCCGCGCCAGCACCGCCGGCTGCCGGCGCTCCATCACGGTCGTCATCATCAGCCCGACCGTTCCGGCGACGCTGGCCGCATAAGCGCAGAGATCGTCGAAATCGTCATAGCGGCGCCCCTGCGCATCCCAGGCGAAGCCTTCGATCAGGGCGGCCGGCACCGCCTGCGGCAGACCGAAGCGGCGCACGACGGCGGAGAAGGCGCGGTCGGCGGCGTGGTCGAACGGCGCGCCGGCATAGGCGGCGTCGAGCCGGGCGGTCAGCAGCGCGACCGCGCCGGCGTCGCCCGGCCCGTCGTCGATCGCGTCGTCGGCGAGGCGGCAGAAGGCGTAGAGCGCGGTCGCCGGCGCGCGCACCTCGCGCGGCAGCAGCATCGCGGCGGCGTGAAAGGATTTCGAGCCCGCCCGCAGCAGGCGGTCGCAGGCCAGTTGGTCGGTCGCCGAGGTCTCAGGCCAGTTGCGATGCATGGGGCGCCACCCTGTCGAGGATCCTGGCCGAGGAGAGCACGCCGGGCAGGCCGGCGCCGGGATGCGTGCCGGCGCCGACCAGATAGAGCCGGTCGATCTCCTCGCTGAGGTTGTGCGGCCGAAACCAGGCGCTCTGCGTCAGGCGCGGTTCGAGGCCGAAGGCCGCGCCATGGGCCGAGAGCAGATCGTCGCGAAACTGCAGCGGCGTTTCCAGCCGGGAGGTGACGATCGCCTCGCCGAGGCCCGGCAGCAGCGTGGCTTCGAGCCGCTCCTGGATGCGCCGGCGAAAGGGCTCCGCCTCGCGCGTCCAGTCGGTGGCGCCTTGCAGGTTCGGCACGGGCACGAGCGCGTAGAAGGCGTCGCAGCCGGCCGGGGCCAGCGTGGAATCGGTCGCTGTCGGGCGATGCAGATAGAGGCTGAAATCCTCCGCCAGCCGCTTGGTCTCGAAGATGTCGTCGATCAGGCCGCGATAGCGCGGGCCGAACAGGATCGTGTGATGCAGCACCTCGGGATAGCGCCGGCGCGTGCCGAAATGCCAGACGACGACGCTCATCGAATAGCGTGCGCGGGCGAGCCGCCGGTCGCTCCAGCGCCTGCGGTGGCGCGCCGGCAGCAGCGCGCCGTAGGTGTGCGCGGCGTCGGCGTTGGAGACCACGATCTCGGCGGAAATCGTCTCGCCGTCGATCAGCCTCACGCCGGACGCGGCCTTGCCCTCGACCGTGATCTCGGCGACCTGCGCGCCGCAGCGAAGCGTCGCGCCCTGGCCTTCGAGCAGGCCGACCAGGCCCCGGACCAGCGCGCCGGTGCCGCCATGGGCGAAATGCACGCCGTATTTCCGTTCCAGATGGATCACCAGCGCATAGATGGCCGTGACGGAGAACGGGTTCCCGCCGATGAAGAGCGGGTGGAAGCTCAGGGCCGTGCGCAGCCGCTCGTCCCGCACGTGACGCGCGACGAGACCGTGAACGCTGCGGTCCGCCCTCAGCTTCGCCATCGCCGGCAGCGCGCGCGCCATGTCGGCGAGCGTGCTGAACGGGACGTCGGACATCTGTTCGAAGCCGACCTTGTAGATCGCCTCGGCCTGTTTCAGGAAGGCCTCGTAGCCGGCGAGATCGCCCGGTGCGATCGCCGCGATCGCCGCCTTCATCGCATCGTCGTCGCCATTGCAGTCCAGCCGCGAACCGTCGTCGAAGATCAGCCGGTAGAACGGATCGAGCGCGGTCAGGCGGATGTCGTCGGCCATCCGCCTGCCGCACAGGCTCCAGAGCTCCTCGAAAAGGAACGGCGCGGTGACGATGGTCGGGCCGGCGTCGAAGCTGAAACCGTCCTGCCGGAAGGTTCGCGCCCGTCCGCCAGGCTGCTCGAGCCGCTCCAGCACGGTGACGCGGTAGCCGCGCGCGCCGAGCCGGATCGCGGCCGCGAGCCCGCCGAAGCCCGAGCCGATCACCACCGCATGCGGACGACGGTCGGACCGGGCGACGGATGGGGAACTGAGCGTCGGAGGCGGAAGTTCTGTCAACATGAGTTGACATCGTAACTGTCGCTCAGGCGGACGCAAGCGCCGAATGCGCCCGCGCGAAGGCCAGGATCAGGCGCGCCGCCTCGTCCGGCTTCTCCTCATGGGCGAGATGGCCCGCCGCGAGGATCGTCTCGACGCGCGCGTCAGGCAGGCGCCCGGCGACCTTGCGCGCATCGGCGGGCGGAACGGCCTTGTCGCCGTCGCCGACGACGAGCAGCACCGGCAAGGTCAGCCGGGGAAAATCCCGTCCGAGCCGGTCGAGCTCCCAGTTGGCCATCATCGCCAGCGTCGCCCCGACATGGACCCGGTTGGAGAACAGCCGCCGGTAGAGCGAAAGCCCGGCCGCATCGAGCCGCGATCCGGTCCCTTGCAGCAGGTTCTCGACCGCTCCCTCGCTTCCCGCCCGCCATGCGAAGAAGCGCGGCGTGAACGGATTGAGCACGAGCAGGCGCGCCAGGGACGGGAAGAGCTGCGCCGCCACGCCGCCAAACGGCAGCAGCGCCCCGTTCAGGCTGACCAGCGCCCTGGGCGCGATCGCCTTGTCGAGCACGAGCCGCATCGCGATCGCGGCCCCGGCCGAATGGCCCGCGACCAGCGCGGGCACGCTGTCCAGCGTCCTGAGCAGGGCCGCGAGCGCGCGGGCCATCGCGGGCAGCGAGAGCGCGTCGCTGTCGGGCGCCTGCGTGAAGCCGTGGCCCGGCAGGTCCGGCGCGACCACCGTGAAATGCGCCGCCAGCTTCGGCGCCAGCTCGCGCCAGGAATGCGTCGCGGCCCCGGTGCCGTGCAGCAGCAGCAGCACGGGGCCGGCGCCCATGACCTGCACATGCCAGCGCAGCCCGGCCGCCGTGACGAAGCGGCTCGCCTCCCGGTTGGGCCAGTCGCGGCCATCGCTGTCGAAGGCGAGGGCGCTCACGACGCCGCCAGGAGCGCGCCGACCGCCCGGCTCACGGCGCCGGCGTCGGCCTGTGGCAGCGGCACGTAGCGCGCGCCCATCGCGGCGGCGAGCTCGGCGGCCTGCGGCTGGGGCTGCGGCGAGGTGTCGATCACCAGCGCGGCGAGACCCTCCGCGCGCAGCGCGCGGGCCGCCGCCAGCGCATGCTCCTGCGCCTGCGCCCGGCCGGGCCTGCCGTCGCGGTCGATATTGGCGCGGCCGTCGGTCATGAACACGATGGCGGGCGTGCGGCACTTGCGG